>JAGDDM010000273.1 GCA_017958015.1 Abditibacteriota bacterium
ACCCACGGAACCGTAGGTACCGAAAGCGTTCTGGTTAACGGTGGAATACTTGTAGAGCGTCAAAGCGCCGTTTGCGTATTCACCGATAGCCCAGGGATCGGTAGTGTCGGAGTTAACCGTGGACCAATCGCCGTCCCGGAGATTCCAGGTGGTAGCGAAAGCGGAGGCGGTGCAGAGAACGATAGCCATAAGCAGGAAAATAGCCGCAAGCTTAAATTTTCTCATAATACCTTTAATCCTTTCGTAAGATTATAAAGAGAAACGATGATGTTACAATTATTCAGTACAATACCGGAACGTCTGCCGACGAAAAATTTAATTGACCACTACGAATATCGTCGGCAAACGTCGGTATCGTAAAAAATAACCTACATAATCATTGTACCCCCCATTAACAACAATGTCAAGGGGGGTTGTGTTTTTTTTGAAAATTATTTTAAGCGGACGTCCGATTATTTTCGTTTTTCGACGGAGTTTTTAACGTTAACGGGAGCCGTTCCGCCCTTCGCTTTCCTGGCGGCCACGCTGGCCTCAACGGTGAGCATTTCCTTCACCCCGTCGGGAGCGTCGGGAGCGTATTTCTTTATCTCCTCCTCCGTCAGGTCATCGAACTCTTTGCCCTTGTCCACGCAGTAGGCAACCAGCGCCCCGACCTGGGCGTGGGCGGAGCGGAAAGGCAGTCCCGCCCGAACGAGAGCGTCCGCCAAATCCGTGGCGGTGGAGTAGGACTCGCCCGCCTTCTTATACATTATATCCACATTATATACCGCCGTGTCCAGCATCAGCGCGAAGGCCGACAGCGACAGCTTCACAGTGTCCACGGCGTCGAAAAGGGGCTCCTTGTCCTCCTGAAGGTCCCGGTTGTAGGTCATGGGCAGACCCTTCTGGAGAGTGAGCAGACTCATGAGGTCGGCTATCACTCTGGCGGACTTGCCCCGGACAAGTTCCGCCACGTCCGGGTTCTTCTTCTGGGGCATAATGGAGGAGCCGGTGGTGACGGAGTCGTCAAGAGTCACGAAACCGAACTCGGAGGTGTTCCAAATCACCGTTTCCTCGGCGAATCGGGAAAGGTGAATCATGAGGATTGAGGCGGCGGAGAGAAACTCGGAGATGAAATCCCGGTCCGCCACGCTGTCAAGGCTGTTTTCCGACACGGAGTCGAAGCCCAGCTCCCTCGCAACGAAATCTCTGTCGATGGGAAAAGTGGTGCCCGCCAGAGCGCCGCTGCCCAGGGGGAGAACCGCCACGCGCTTGCGGCAGTCGATAAATCTGGCCTTGTCCCGCTCCAGCATACAGCAGTAGGCCATGAAGTAGTGGCCCAGAAGAACGGGCTGAGCGTGCTGCATGTGGGTGTAACCCGGCAGAACGGCGTCTTTGTACCTGTCGGCGGCATCCACTATCACTTTGCAAAAGTCGTCGATGAGACCCGCGATGGCGTCGATCTCGTCCATCATGTAGAGGCGGACGTCGGTGCAGACCTGGTCGTTGCGGCTGCGGGCGGTGTGGAGCCGGCCGGCGGCGGCGCCTATCTCCGCGAAGAGCATTTTCTCCGCGTTCATATGCACATCCTCGGCGGAGGTGTCGAAAACAACCTCCCCCTTCTCCCACCGGGCGTATATGGCCTCCAGACCCTTCACTATCTTAGCGGAGTCCTCGGCGGGAATTATGCCCTGCTTGCCCAGCATTTTGGCGTGGGCGATGCTGCCCCGTATATCCTGAGGGAACAGGCGGCAGTCGTAGGACACGGACTCGGTGAATTTCTCCACCACGTCGGCCATGCCCTTGGAGAAGCGGCCGCCCCATAATTTTTCTGACATCGGTTTACTCCCTGATTGGATTAGGTTATTAGGTTGTTAGGTTATTAGGTTATTAGGTGCGGTGTCCGCCTTCGGCGGACGATTATATAACCCACATCGCGAGGTTGGCTATAGGAATCCGTCGCCGCCGGGCGACACATTACCTAAAACCTAAAACCTGAAACCTATTAAAATCAATTACAATACAATTTCTCCGCCGCACATTACGGCGTCGTCTTCGTATAAAACACAGTGCTGCCCCGCGGCGGGAGCGAAAACCGGCACCTCGAAGCGGACGGTCATGCTATCGCCGTCGAGATTGACTATTCGGCAGGGCTTGGGTTCGCCGCCGGAGCGTATCTTGCCGCCGTAGACCTTGCCCGCCTCAACATCCCCGAGGAAGTTCACCCGTTTCACGCTTACTTCGTTTTTGTAGGCTTCTTCCCGGGAACCCACGGTGACGGTGTTGTCGGCGGGATTTATAGCCAGCACGTAGTAGGGTTCCGGCGCGGCAATGCCGATTCCCCGGCGCTGACCCACGGTGTAGAAGGAAATCCCCTTGTGGACGCCCATAACTTCGCCGCCGACGCTCAAAATGTCGCCGGGCTCCTCCGGGGGAATCAAATCCCGATAATCGCTTGTGAAGCACAGCTCCATGCTGTCCGCCCGCTCGGAGACCTCCATGTCGATCTCCCGAGCGATTCGGCGAATGTCGTCCTTGGTCCTGTCGCCGCAGGGAAAGAAAACTTTATCCAGCCGCTCGCGGGGAATGCCGTAGAGGAAATAGCTCTGATCCCGGCCCCTGTCCGCCCCCCGCAGGAGTCTGCCCTTTTCGATTCGGGCGTAGTGGCCGGTGGCGATGCTTTCCACCCCGGTTTCGCCTCTCACGAAGTCCCACACCGCGCCGAACTTGAACAGCCGGTTGCAGCTGACGCAGGGAGAGGGAGTCTCACCCCGCATGTAGGCCTGCCGGGTGCCGTCGATGATGAGATTTTCAAACTCCGCCCGCACGTCTATCACCGCGTGGGCGATACCCACCTTTTCCGCCACTTTGGCGGCCTTGGCGGGAGCGTCGGACTCGCCGGGGAGCATCATGGTGACCCCCAAAACATTGAAACCCGCCCGCTTCAGCAGGAGGGAGGTGACGGCGCTGTCCACGCCGCCGCTTATGAGGGCGATTATGTCCTTGCTCGTGGGAGTGAAATCCGTTGCCGAGACAACTTTCATCCGCCCAGAAGTCTCTTCCGAAGAACCTTCATCATGAACTTCGGCAGCATGGCCACTTTGGAAATCTTCTTGGGGTTCTTGCAAAGGCGGTGGAGCCACTCCATGCCGTGCCTTTGCATCCACACCGGCGCCCGCTCGATTCTGCCGGAGAAAACGTCGAAGGTGCCCCCCACGCCTATGGCCGCCTTGACGCCCAGCTTGTCCAGGTTCCGCTTGATAAGCTTTTCCTGGGCCGGAATGCCCATGGCAACCAGAAGAATGTCGGCGCCGCTGGCTTTCACTTCCTCTACAATCGACGCTTCCTCCTCCGGCTTGAAATAGCCGTGGTGGACGCCGACCACTTTCATGTCCGGATACTGCTCCAGAAGCTTTTGCCGAGCCTCCTCCGCCACGCCGGGAGCGGCGCCCAGGAAGTATATCGAAAAGCCCTTTTCGCCGGAAAGCCGGCAAAGGCTGCGGGCCAAATCCACGCCGCTGACTTTTTCGGTGATGCCCAGCCCCAAAATCTTCGAGGCAAGCAAAATGCCCGCCCCGTCGGGAGTGACGATATCCGCCTCACGGATTATCTCCGTGAACTCCGGATCGTCCATGGCTATGACAACCGCCGACGCGTCGGCGGTTACTATTATATGTCCCTCGTCGGTTTTGAGATATTCGAGGATTTTGTCGATGACCTCCGCCGCGGTGACTTTGCAGACGGAGACACCCAGAAGATCCGCTCTCTCGAACATCTATGTTCCCTCTTGCCAGGAGGCCAGATACTTCACCTGCTCCTCCGTGAGAGTGTCTATCTCGATGCCCATGCCCGCCAGCTTCAGCTTCGCAACCTCGGCGTCGATGAAATCCGGCACGGCGTAGACTTTCCGGCTCAGGGTTGTATGGTGCTTCACCATGTACTCGGCGCAGAGAGCCTGATTGGCGAAACTCATGTCCATAACGGACGCCGGATGACCCTCGGCGGAAGCCAGATTGATCAAACGGCCGTCGCCAAGCAGATAAACATTGTTGCCGCCGGGGAGAGTGTATTCCTCGTTGTAGGGGCGCACGGTTCTGTGAGCTGTGGCTATCTCCTCCAGAGCGGGGATGTCCAGCTCCACGTTGAAGTGGCCGGAGTTGCACACGATGGCACCGTCCTTCATCACCGCCCAGTGTTCCTTGCGAATCACGTGGATGTCGCCGGTGACGGTGCAGAAAATATCGCCCATCGGCGCCGCCTTTTCCATGGGCATAACCGCGAAGCCGTCCATGGCCGCCGCCACTGCCCGCATGGGGTCAACTTCCGTGACGATGACGTTGGCGCCCATACCCTTGGCCCGGAGAGCCAGGCCCTTGCCGCAGTTGCCGTAACCGGCCACAACGAAGGTCTTGCCCGCCAGGAGAATGTTGGTGGCGCGGATGATGCCGTCCAGGGTGCTCTGACCGGTGCCGTAGTAGTTGTCGAACATGTGCTTTGTCATGGCGTCGTTCACGGCGATGATGGGATAGGCCAGAACCCCGTCGTTTTCCATTGCCCGAAGCCGAATGACGCCGGTGGTGGTCTCCTCGGTGCCGCCGATGATGCCCGGTATCAGGTCCCGGCGCTTGGAGTGAATGAGACCCACGGTGTCGGCGCCGTCGTCCATGGTGAGCATGGGTTTTGCGTCAAGAACCGCGTTGATGTGTCTGTAATATGTGTCGTCGTCCTCGCCCTTGATGGCGAAAACCGGGATTCCGTAGTGGGTGACCAGGGACGCGGCCACGTCATCCTGGGTGGAGAGGGGATTGGAGGCGCAGAGATACACATCGGCGCCGCCGGCCTTCAGAGTAATCACAAGGTTGGCGGTTTCGGTGGTAACGTGGAGACAGGCGCCCACGGTGATGCCGTCAAGGGGCCGCTCCGCCTCGAAGCGTTTGCGGATAAGGCGGGTGACGGGCATCTCCCGCAGGGCGTACTCAATGCGGAGTTTACCGGCGGAAGCCAGGGTTATATCTTTGACGCTGTACTTCATCAGCCCAGCTTGCTTACGATGTCGCACACGGCGTCGGCCACGATTTTGGCGTTGTCCATGCCCAGCTCCGGATAAACCGGCAGGCTGAGAACCTGTTTGCAAACGCCCTCGGCGATGGGGAAGTCGCCTTCGCTGTAGCCCAGACACTTGTAGGCGTCCTGAGTGTGGAGAGGTCCGGGATAGAACACGGCGGAACCGATGCCCATATCCGCAAGACCCTGACGCAGTTCGTCCCGCTTGCCGTACTTAATCGTAAACTGGTGGTAAATATGGTAGTTGTCGGCCTTGGCCACGGGCAGTTCCATGGGCAGGTCTTTGAAGCGCTCGATGTAGTAGTGGGCGTGAGCTCTGCGGGCCTCGTTCCACTGGGCCAGCTTCTTCACCTTAACGTTCAGCACCGCGGCCTGGAACTCGTCCAGGCGGCTGCAGAAGCCGATGCGCTTGTAGTTGTAGCCGTCCTTCATGCCGTGGAAGCGCAGGGAGCGGGCCGCCTCGTCAATGGCCGGGTCGCTCGTTACAATCATGCCGCCGTCGCCGCAGCCGCCCAGGTTCTTGGTGGGATAAAAACTGATGGTGGCGGCGTCGCCGTAGGCTCCCATGCCCTTGCCGAAGCGGGAAGCGCCTATTGCCTGAGCGCCGTCGGCGATGAGCTTAAGGTTGTGCTTCTCGGCAATTTCCTCAAACTTTTCGATGTCGCAGAACTGACCGTAGAGGTGGACCGGCAGAATGGCCTTGGTCCGCGGGGTAATCACGGCCTCAATCTTGGAGACGTCCAGATTGAAGTCCCGAGGATTGATGTCGGCGTAGACCGGCTTGGCGCCCAGCACCATAACCGCCTCGTTGGTGGCCACGAAGGTGTAGGGGGTGGTGATGACCTCATCGCCGGGACCCACACCGCAGGCCGCCAGGGCGATAACCAGGGCGTCGGTGCCGGAGTTTACGGCGATGCCGTATTCGGCGCCGCAGAGCTCGGCTATGGTCTTCTCAAGCTGAGTGACGTTTTCGCCGAGAATGAAGTGGCAGGTGTCGAATACTTTGGTAATGGCTTCGATGAGTTCGTCTTTTTGAGTCATGCACTGAGCCATGGGGTTGGCTACGGGAATGTTCATTGTTTCGCTCCGAGAGATAGAATATCACTGCTATATTATCGC
>JAGDDM010000274.1 GCA_017958015.1 Abditibacteriota bacterium
ATCGCCCGCGTAACGAATATTCGCGGATTTGCTTTTGTTGCGAAACTCCACAATCACATTGTCCACGTTGTCCATGCCGAAAACAGGGGGCATATAAATATCCTCAAAACCGGTCAGAGCAACCGTAAAAACATCGTCTTCGTCGTAAACCCAACCGGAAACGTTTTTCGACCCGAAATTTGCGCTGTCGTACAAATTCGTGTCGGAACTCCTGTTAAAATCAAAACCGTTGGGCTCCGCGTCTCTCATAAACGGCTCATGGGAATCGTAATTGAAAATATTCCAATTGAATGCTCCCCAATCCGTGATTGACACGTCGGCGAAAGAGGCGGACGCCAAAGCGATGAGAGACAAGATAAACAATACTTTTTTCATGATTTTCCTCCCCGAAATAAGGTTAATACAACATTAACACAGGGCGGAAAATTTGTCAAATCGGCACAAAAAATCCGCCCCGTAGGGCGGTATTTTTGTGTACTGTCTTACTTCTTGATTCTTCTCTTGATTCCCGCGAGAGAACCCAGCCCCATAAGGGCATAGGCAATCGTGCCCGGTTCCGGAACCTCGGTCTCCGGCCTGCCCATCATAAACCGCGCGGAACCGTAAGTGTTCGGAGTTGTGTTGGCAAACGAGTAACCACCGCCGCTGTTAGCATGTCCCAGCACGATATATATTTCGTCAACCGCGTCTCCGGTACCGAAATCGTTATAAACGGAGAACACGTTGTCGAAATCAAACACATACGTTCCGGCGCCGATATAATCGCCCGCGTAACGAATATTCGCGGATTTGCTTTTGTTGCGAAACTCCACAATCACATTGTCCACGTTGTCCATGCCGAAAACAGGGGGCATATAAATATCCTCAAAACCGGTCAGAGTAACCGTAAAAACATCGTCTTCGTCGTAAACCCAACCGGAAACGTTTTTCGACCCGAAATCCGCGTTGCGGTACAAATTCGTGTCGGAGCTCCTGTTAAAATCAAAACCGTTGGGCTCCGCGTCTCTCATAAGCGGCTCATGGGAATCGTAATTGAAAGTATCCCAATTGCATACTCCCCAATCCGTGATTGACACGGCGGCGAAAGAGGCGGACGCCAAGGCGATGAGAGACAAGATAAACAATACTTTTTTCATGATTTTCCTCCCCGAAATAAGGTTAATACAACATTAACACAGGGCGGAAAATTTGTCAAATCGGATTTTGGGGCATAGTCCCGCACCGCAATGCGGGTTGGTAGAATCCGTCGGCTTTACCGACACATTCCCTGACACCCGATCCCAAAACTTCGGGCCGCTCTTTCGAGCGGTCCGAAGTTTTGAAAGGAAAATAACATGAAACGGAATTATCTTCGATTTTATTCCGCGACGAACACTCTGTCGCTGAGGGAGTAGGCGCCTTCCGCCAGTTCCTTCACGGTTTCGGCGGCGGTTTTGTCCTCGTAGCTGATTCTGCCGGCGCCGATTTCCACCTTGGCGGGGGCGATGATAATCACCGAGTAGGTGGCGGAAGCGTTCCGCAGCGCTCCCAACAGCGTGGGGGCTTCGGAGCGGAACAGCCGTCTGCCGGAGGCCTCCGGATCGTCGGTGGCGGGGAGCATCACAAAAATGTCGTTGCGGACTCCGTTTTTGGTGGCGGCCACCCGAACAACGGTGGATTTCGCTTCCGGGTTCTCGGCGACGGCCACGGGCACGCCGCAGTCATCGTTGCCGGAGTATATCACTCTCTCGCCGGAGTCGTCGCCCACGCTGACGGCGTAGGTTGTGCCGCTCTTGTCGGAGTTTTTGAACTTGAAGAAGTAGAGAATCTTTCCCTCACCGGCCCGGGTGTCCAAAGCAAACTTAATGGGGGAATCCGGGGCGGAATATATGACTCTGCCCACGTCCACGGACCGCCAGGAATCGTCGTCGTCGTTAGCGGCGTTTTGGGACTCCAAAGCGGGGATGTCCGAAATGTTCAGCATATCCGCGATGGCGGACTTGGCGGGAGTGAACCACACGGCCACGCAAAGAAGCGCGGCGGCGGCGGCGGTGGCGGCCACGGTCCGCAGGGAAAATCCCATGGAGAAGAAATTATTCTTCGCGGCCCGGCGCTTTTCCGCCGCCAACGCGGAAATCACGTTGGCTCTGAAATAGGGCGGAACCGGAACTTCCTCCGGTTTGTATTCCGCGGCCATCCGGTAAAGAGCGGCAAGCTCGCGGCAGTCGGCGCATTCGTCGATATGCTTTCGACAGGCGTCGGCCAAATCGCCGTCAAGACCGCCGTCGACGTAAGTCGGCAGCATGACTTCGAAATCTTTGCAATTCATACGGCTTGTCTCCTTTACTTGATTTTTCGCGGAAAATGTCGCCGTTTTCCGCTTTGTATGTTTTTTGACGCATCCCATTGCCGGAATGTTCCGGGTTTAAAGGAAATTTTTTAAAATTTTTTCCGTCTTTAAAACAATTCGTCTTTTCGGGCCTGTAAAATCTTCGCGAGAGCCAGTCCCGCCCGGTTGATTCGGGACTTCACGGTACCCACGGGAATATTCAGAATGGACGCGATTTCCTCGTAGGTGCGCTCCTCGAAGCGAAAGAGGGTAATCACGATCCGGTGCTGTTCCGGCAGGGAGTTCACCGCGTCCCGGATAATCTTCCGGCGCTCCTCGGTAATGGCCAGCTCCTCCGGCGGCGGCGCGGGATCCGCGATTTCCGCCGAGCGCCCGCTTTCCTTCTTCTCCGCCCGCTCCTCAATGGATACGACTTTGCCGAAGGAGGCTTTTTTTCGCATGTCCAGATAGATGTTGGTGGTGATTCGGTACATCCAGGTGGTGAACGAGGAGTCGCCCCGGAAAGATTTTACGGACCTGTAGGCGCGGATGAAGGCCTCCTGGGCCACGTCCGCCGCGTCCGAAGAGTTTCCGGTGAGCCGGTAGGCAAAGTTATAGACCCGCTTCTCGTATTTCCGTATAAGCTCGTCGAAGGCTTCCGTGTCGCCTTTGCCGCTGGCGGCGATGAGAACCTCGTCGTCGGATTTTCGCGGAGTCCAAATACTAAACATGACGCGATTTTATTCCGTTGCCCGCCGGAGAGCCTCGGTTTCCTCGGCGGAGAGAGTTCGCTCCGCCTCGCCGCCCTTAACGCTCTTGGCGTAGACGGAGGAAGAGAGTCGGCTGTTCAGAATGTTGAACACCACGCCGTCGTTGCGGTCGTCCAGAAGAGCCAGAGCCACGCTCTGGTCGCCGGCCACATCCTCGAAGGCGTTGTAACGCACCAGCCCGATTTTGCGGATGCATTCCAAAGCTCTGGCGTCGCTCTTGTCGATGCGGTTAACCAGATACTCCAGTTTCTCGTCGGTTTCGTCGTTCTTGTCCCACAAATCGTCGATGGCTTTGGCGATTTCCATAACGCCGCCGTCGGCGATTTTCGCGTTCTTGCGCCGCGCCAGTTTGCTTATTCTCGCTCCCAGGGCGATGTTCCATATAAACAGAATGAGGCACAGCAGGGCAAGCCCGGCGATGATGTAGGTTTGGTTTGTTCGTATTGTCGAAAATATGATATTCATGGTAATTCATTATATCACATCCCACGGCTCGTGTAAATTTGGCAAGGGCGGCGGGAAAAGTGTATAATATATCGTAATGATTACAGGCAAGCTCACTTACAAAAACACCGAATACGATTTTTCCCTGGACGGAGACATTCTCCGCCTTGCTCCCTCCGTGCCCGAGGACAAAAATAATTTTTCCCTGGCGGAGGCCTTCAAGCGGGGCACAAGCTTCGGCTCCGTGTACCTCGTGGGCCGAATCGACGGCGGCGGCGAAATCGTCATGGTGCCCCATCCCCCGGGAAACATTGAGGACAACATCTATTCCACCCGGATTGACTACGTATTCGAGTTCGCCGAGGACCGGCGGCCCATTTCCCGGGCAAGCTTCGACTTCGAGGAACTGAATTACATCTACAAGTCCGTGCCCTACGAGGGTCCCCGTCCCTTCGGCGAGGTCCACGAGCCGGTGTACAAAAACCGACAGGTCTTCTTCTTCAACAAACGGCCCGTGCTGCTGAACGTTATCCGATTCCGCAAGCCCTACCTTGAGACCACCTCCGACAAACCTTTCAAAGTCGCCACCCGCCTTGTGTTCGACTTCTACGAAACGAAGGAAGTGCGGATTCTTTTGACATATTTCTTCCTGGCCAAGGCCTTCGTGTCCTTCCTCTGCCGCCGCACCAACCCGAAGATAAACTCAATCCACCTCTTCGAAAAAATCTCCGGCACCTACAAGGACTGCTGCGACTTCTACCCCATGCGGGAGTCCATGTTCAGCTTCGAGCCCAAGGAGGTTATGGACCGGTACTTCATTCCCCAAAAAGCCGTCGCCGGCAACGAGGCGAAAATAGTGGAGGACATCATCACCCGAAACCTCTACATCGCCCACTTGCCTTCGAGCCACTTCAACCGGTGGACCTTCACTCCGGCGGACTTTATCCTCGTCACCGCCGCCTTCGAGAACGAGTTCAAGCGGCGCTATCCGGATTGGCGGCCCAAACACAACGGCTTCATCCGCCTCTCCGACAAACTGGAGTTCATGGGCAGAATCTACGGCGACATCATAAACGATTTCGGCGCCCGGCTCTACAAGCGCATAGAGGAACCCTTCGACTACAAACAGTGTCTGAAACGGGTGGTGGAAACCCGCAACGACCTAGCCCACGGAGATATGTCCGGGGAGTTCCGGGGCCTCGTGTTTCTGGACATAATCGTAGTGGAAGCCATGGTCTATATGCTGCAGCTGTCGCCCTACGGAGTGGACCGAAAGAAAATTTCCAAGGTCCTGAAGCATTTGTTCTTCGGAGAGAAGAACGGATTTTAAATTAGAGTCGATTTATAGTATAATATAGCGTTAACGACAGGTGCCGCCGAAGTCGGCGCCGCCCTATTTCCAAAAAACACGGAGTGTACAAATGGACGAACAGAAAATCATATCCGAAGACGAACTTATAAAGACGCGTATCGAAAAGCTGGAAAAGCTTCGGGAGCTCTGCGGCGACCCCTTCGCGGTGGAACGCTACGAGCGGGAGGCGGAGCTTGAGGGCAAAAAGATTGAGGCCACCAGCGCCGGCGTGAAGAAGGCTTTCGAGGAAAACGAGAGCGACGACGAGAACGCGCCCAAGATTAAGGCTTCCCTGGCGGGCAGAGTCGTGTCCATCCGGGTCATGGGCAAGGCCGCCTTCGCCCACATCATGGACCTCCGGGGCAAGATTCAGATTTACTTCAAGAGAGACGACCTGGGCGAAATGTACAAGGCCGTGAAGCTTTTGGACATGGGCGACTTCATCGGCGTCAAGGGCTTCGTCTTCCGCACCAGAATGGGGGAGATCTCCCTCCACGCGGAGGAGCTCACCGTCCTTTCCAAGTCCTTGCGGCCCATCCCCTTCGGCAAAGAGACCGAGGACAAAAAGTGGTACGGATTGCAGGACGTGGAACTGCGCTACCGCCAGCGGTGCATCGACCTCGTGACGAACGCCGACTCCAGAGACACCTTCATCAAGCGGAGCAAGATTATAAGCGCCATCCGCAAGTTCTACGACAGCCGGGGCTACATCGAGGTTGAGACCCCCATGCTTCAGGCCGTGGCCGGCGGCGCGGCGGCCAGACCCTTCATCACCCACCACAACGCCCTGGACCACGACTACTATCTCCGCATCTCCCTTGAGCTCTATCTCAAGCGGCTCATCGTGGGCGGCCTGGAGAAGGTTTACGAAATAGGCAGAGTGTTCCGCAACGAGGGCCTGGATACCCGCCACAACCCGGAGTTCACCCTCATGGAGAGCTACGAGGCCTACGCGGATTTGGACGACATCATGAACCTTGTTGAGGACATGTTCCGCTACGTCTGCAACGAGCTCTACGGCAAGACCTCCTTCGAGTATCAGGGCGAGACAATTGAGCTTGGCAAACCCTGGCGGCGGCTGCCCATGCTTGAGGGCATTCGGGAATACGCCGGTGTGGAGCCGGAGGAGTTCGCCACCCTGGAGTCCTCTTTGAAGGCCCTTGAGAGACTGGGCATCGACACCGAGGGCGAAACAATGATCGGCGGCATCATCGAGAAGATTCACGAGCGCTACGTGCAGCCCAAGCTCATTCAGCCCACATTCATCACCGACTTCCCCACGGAGAACTCTCCCCTCGCCAAGAAGCGGCAGGACAACCCCAACCTCACCAGACGGTTTGAGGTCTACATCGCCAAGCAGGAGACGGGCAACGCCTTCAGCGAACTCAACGACCCCATCGACCAGAAGCAGCGGTTCGAGGCCCAGTGCGCCATGCGGGCGGCGGGCGACGATGAGGCCCACCCCATGGACACCGACTATATCCGGGCCATGGAATACGGCATGCCCCCCACCGGCGGCCTGGGCATCGGCATCGACAGAATGGCAATGATTCTCTGCGACGAAACCGCCCTCCGGGACGTCCTTCTCTTCCCCACCATGAAGCCGCTGGACTGACAAAACTCTCTTATGAACACCCGCATCGAAATCGACCCGGACACCTCCTCGGTAAAACTGTTGCTTATGACCGGAGAGAGCGGGGTGTTTTGCCCGGTACTAAAGGAACCCTTTGCAAAGACAAGCCAATGACAGTTAATTTCGAGTTTCTCGGCATGGAGCCGATAGAGAATCTTATCACCTGCATGCATTTCAAGATAGATAAGGTAGTGTTTTTCGGATACAACGAGATTATACAGAGCCAGAAAGCCTCCGCCGAGAGTTTTTTGCGGAAATACTGCGGGGTGGAGCAGGTTTCTTTTGTTTCCCTGTCCCACAACCACCTGGACGCGGTGCTTGACGTAATGCGGAATACCGTCGAAAAAGAAAAAAATGAAAACCACGATATTTTCTTCGACATAACCGGCGGCGAAAGCCTTATACTTGTGGCGTTCGGCATTCTCTCCAAGGGACTTGACGCACCCATGCACATGTACGACGTCGAAGCCGATGAACTGATCGAACTGAACGAAAACAGCAAAAGAAAAACCATCGGCAAGAACGTGCCGGAACGAAAGGTGAACCTCGACCTCAACCGGTATATCGAAATGAAAGGCGGCCTCATAAACAACGACCTCCACAAGAACACCAAGGAGATCGACAACGAAGACTTTGCAAGGGATGTGGACGTCCTGTTCGGATTCGTAAAAAAACACATCACTTTGTGGCATTCCTTTGCGGGGTTCATGCGAAACTGTTTCGTTTTCGGCGAAGACTGCATGGTGTGCGTTGAGGCGGCAAAGATAAGGACTGCCCTACGGGAAACAAA
>JAGDDM010000275.1 GCA_017958015.1 Abditibacteriota bacterium
CCCTCGGCGGTCTGCCAGCAGAGGCCGTGGTTCTTGAAGGTAATGCTCACCTGTTTCGTCTCGCCGGGGCGGACGGTGGTGGGGATGGTGTCGCTGATGTACTCGGCGGAGAAGGGTCCCCACTTGGGAGTGATGCCGTAGTAGTCGTAAACCGCCTTGGCGAGACCGTACATACCAACGGTGCGGAAGAAGTTGTCGCCCAGATATTTGGCGTCCTTGGCGCAGTTGTCGTGGAAGCCGAATTCGAAGAGAACGGAGGGCATGGTGGCCCGGCGGGTTTCGGCGTAGTTCTTGTCCTGAGCCTTGCAGCCCCAGCGGCAGGCGAAGGAGCTGTCGTAGTAGTTCCGAACCATGCTTATACAGTTGTCCACGCACAGCTGAGCTATGCGCTGGGAGCCGGAGGAAGAGTTGTTGCTGGACCAGAAGGCCTCGATGCCGGTGCCGCAGTTGGAATAGCAGTCGCCGGAAATGGCGTTGGTGTGCACGGAAAGATACAAATCCGCGCCCCGGTAGTTGGCCAGGTTGGAAGCGGCGTAGCGGCTCTGGGACACGTCGGTGTAGGCGCTGCCGCCGTAGAGGTCGGAGGGATAGCCCTTGTCCGCCATGAAGGCCATGGGCGCCATCTGCCACCAAGGCTTGCCGGAATATTGACAGTTGCCTCTTTCCTTGTTGCCCTCTCTGCAGTGGACGATGTCCGCCCCTTCCTGCTCAAGGTAGGTAATCAATATGTTCGTGAGGTCCAGAGTGTGGAAGTCCTCACGGGTGATGTACTGGGCGCAGTTGTCGCCCCGCTCCGTGACCCATGTCTTCCGGGAGGTGTCGTAGGCCCAGCCGTGGCCGCCTCTCACGGCGATAAGTCTGCCGGAGAGGGGTCCGGAAGCGGCGGATTTAATCCGCTCGTCCTTGGGAATGAAGGGCTTGTCGCAGGAAAAGTCCGGCGCGGGCACCTCGAAACTCTCCAGGGGCTCGGAACCGAGGAAGATTCTGGGGGCAAGCCCGAATTTGTACCTTACGGACAAATCGAACTGCTCGCAGACGTCCTCGATGAAACCGGTCTCGTAGAGGGTGCCCTCGGGCACCGGCTTCATATTGATGTCCAGATAGGCTCCGTTTTCCGTGACGGAATCCAAGACCCAGTTCACGGGAACGACGCTGAAAATGCCGTCCTCCATTTCGTCGCCGTTGGGGCCCAGCATAACGGACCTGACCACATCGGCGGGAGTGGGAGCCTGCTCAAACCAGCGGTGGACGCCTATGGGGCCGTACTCGCGGGTGAAATACACATCCGCCAGCTCGCCCGCCAAAAGGCACTGAGCCGCCGCCAGCAAGATTACGGCGGTGAGGATTTTTTTCATGGTTTCTCTCCTTGTATATAAACGAAAATAAACTTCCGATATCTATTTTAATGCACCCCCGCAAGTTTTGTCAAGCGGGTTTCTTTAAGGTTTTAGGGGGTAGGGGTTAGGTTTTAGCGGCGAAAATTACAAAGTCGATGAGTAGATTGTAAGGTTCAAGGGAATAGGGCTTAGGGAATAGAAGCGGTGTCCGCCTTTGGCGGACTGATTATACCAACTCGCATTGCGGTGTTGGGTTTATAATTCGTCGCCGTAGGCGATACCGCCATGCCCGCAGGGCAATTCACGCCGAAGGCAATTTATGTCGCGTAAGCGACAATTCACGCGCCGCAAGGCGCAATTCATTCGCGGCGTAAGCCGCGACCGAATATAATCCGTCCGCGAAGCGGACACCGCCGCTGACCGCTGACCCCTGACCCCGGGCCCCTGATCCCTAAAATGAAACCGGCTCCACGAAAGGAGCCGGCAATATATTCATCGTTCGTTAGTTGAGTATCTCTATCGCCCGAATGCCGGTGGGCGCGGCGATACCGGTGAGGGTAACGAAATCTCCCACTCTGGGGGTAAATTCGCACTCGATTCTCACGGCCACATCGCCGGAGCCGTTGTTTATGACCATGGTGCCTTCGGAGGCGGAGAGGATTCTGCCCCAGGCCCGAACGAGGGCGTTGGTGCTGAGCATATTATTCGTCATACCGATGGTTTTCACCGGGTCGCCGCTGCTCTTGCGGGTGATGTCC
>JAGDDM010000276.1 GCA_017958015.1 Abditibacteriota bacterium
CCGCAGAGTTTCCGCAGCATCTCGGCCCACCGGGTCATGTCCTTTTCTCCGCACAAAGCGGAGACTCTGTCGTCGTATCCCACGTCGGAGAGCATATCGAAAAGTTCGGCGCACACGCCCTCGTCGGCGCTTGCCACCCGCACGTGAACAATATCCTCGCCGCCCTTGGCGATTTCGGTTGTCACGTCTTCTTTGGCGTCGTCGGCGCCCACGCTCAAAATGAGTTTAACGAAGGGACTGCCCACGGCCCGGATAACCTTGAGTCCTTCCGTTATACCGCCTATGGGCTCCAGCGCCACGGTGATTCCGTGGGCCGCGGCGGTCTTTCCGGCCTCCGCCAAAAACTCCGCCACCTGCTCGCCGGCCCGAATATCGGAAAACCCGATGGGTACCTCCGGCACGGTGAAAGTGATTATCTCCGCGCCCAGCTCCTCGGCTCTTTCGCAGACTTCTTCCGTAATCTCGTCCAGTCTGCCGAAATCCGCCTCCTCGCCTATCACCGGAATGTCATCGGGCACGAAATCCCGCAAAACCTCCGGCCTCGCGTCTCCCTCCAAAACCGCCTCTCGGAGTTTTTCGTACTCCTCGTCGTTTCGGAGAACGTCGGCGGAAACCTCAGTGTAGTCAAAACCCGCCTTGAGAGCGCGTATGTGACCGTCAACGTCGTCGGATGAACAACAACCGATTTTCATGATACCTTCCTTTGCTTAAGATTTTAATTTCTCGCTGAGTAATTTGTTAATGGCCGCGGGATTGGCTTTGCCCTTTGTCTCCCGCATAATCTGACCCACGAAGAAGCCCATCAGCTTGACCTCTCCGTTCTTAAAACGTTCGACTTCCGCCGGATGAGCGGCTATCACCGCATCCACGGCGCCCTCGATGGCTCCCGTGTCGGTGACCTGTTCCAGACCCTTTTCCTTCACGATCTGCGCCGCGGACTTGCCGGTCTCGAACATCTCCTCAAAGACCTTCTTGGCGATGTTGCGGTTGATTGTGCCCTTGTCGATGAGCTCCAACATGCCGCAGAGCAATTCGGGAGTAATCTTGGTGTCCGCAAGGGCCGTGCCCGTGGCGTTCATCATCTTCATGAAGTCGCCGAGAATCCAGTTGGCAACCGCCTTGGGGTCCTTGGCCTTCTTCGCTATGGACTCGTAGAAGTCCGCCATCTCCCGGGTGTCCGTGAGAATCTCCGCGTCGGTGTCGGAAAGACCGTACTCCGCCGCGAACCGGCGCTGTTTGGCCAGGGGCAGCTCCGGCAGAGACGCCCGCAGCCCCTCAATCCAATCCTTGTCGAACTCCATGGGAACAAGATCCGGCTCCGGGAAGTAGCGGTATTCCTGCTCAACTTCTTTCACCCGCATAACCACGGTTTTGGCGTGGGCGTCGTCCCAGCGGCGGGTTTCCTGAACAATCTCGCCGCCGGCGTCCAGCACCTTTTTGTGGCGCTTCAGCTCGTAGTCCACACCCAGGGCCACCACTCTGAACGAGTTGAGGTTCTTAATCTCGGTTTTGACGCCGAACTCCTTCTGTCCCTTGGGCTTGATGGAGATGTTGGGCTCGCAGCGCATGCTGCCCTCTTCCATTTTGCAGTCGGAGACGCCCAGATACATGGCGATCTGCCGCAGTCTGCGGAGGTATTCTCTGGCGTCGTCGGCGGACTCTATCTGGTCCAGACCAGGCGGCGGCGGGTTCATGGTGACGATTTCCATGAGGGGAACGCCGGTGCGGTTGTAGTCAACGTGGCTCTTGCCGCCCTCCACGTGGGTGAGCTTGCCCGCGTCCTCTTCCATATGCACCCGGCGCACGGCGATTTTTTTCACCTTGCCGTTCACCTCAATCTCCAGATAGCCGTTTGACCCCAGAGGGTTGTCGTACTGGGAAATCTGGTAGTTCTTGGGCATGTCGGGGTAGTAGTAATTCTTGCGGTGGAAGATGCACTTGTCGGCGATTTTGCAGTTAAGCGCCAACGCCATTTTGGTCATGGACTCGATGGCCTTTTTGTTCACCACCGGCAGCGTGCCCGGCAGTCCGAGACAGACGGGGCAGCAACGGGTGTTGGGCTCTCCGCCGAACGCGACTTTGCAGCCGCAAAACATTTTCGTATTCGTTTGGAGTTCTATATGAACTTCCATACCTATTACGGGATCGTATTCTGCCATTTCCGTTCCTTTACAAAGAAGTTGTGGGCTTCATATTGGCGAAGCCGCCCGCCTGTTCGTAAGCGTAAGCCGTTCTTATAACCGTTTCCTCATCAAGACCCTTGCCGATAATCTGCAAGCCGATGGGCAGGTTCTTCGAGTCCTTGCCGCAGGGCAGCGACACCGCGGGAATACCCGCCAGGTTCACCGGAATGGTGCAGATGTCCGCCAGCTTCATGGCAAGGGGATCGTCCTTGAACTCACCTATTTTGAAAGCGGTTGTGGGAGCGGTGGGAGTAATCAAAACATCAAACTTCGCGAAGGCCTTGTCGAAGTCGTTCCGAATGAGCGTTCGGACTTTCTGGGCCTTCAGATAGTAGGCGTCGTAGTAACCGGCGGAGAGAGCATAGGAACCTATCATGATTCTCTGCTTAACCTCCGCGCCGAATCCCTCCTCACGGGTGGACTCGAACATGGAGATAACGTCCCTCGATTTCTCGGACCGCACGCCGTAGCGAACGCCGTCGTAGCGGGCCAGGTTTGAGGAGCATTCCGCCGGAGCGATGATGTAGTAAACCGGCACGCCGTACTTCACCGTGGGAATCGACACTTCCTCGGCAACGGCGCCCAGGGAGCAAAGCTTCTCTATGCCCGCCATGACCGCGGCCTTCACTTCCGGGTCGGTGCCCTCTCCGAAGAACTCCTTGGGCACGCCTATCCTCTAGCCCTTCACGTCGCCGGTGAGGCACTTCGTGAAGTCCGGAACCGGCACGTCCAGGGAAGTGGAATCCATCTTGTCCCGTCCGCAGATGGCGTTCATAACCAGAGCGCAGTCGGTGACGTCCTTGGTGATGGGTCCTATCTGGTCCAGAGACGAGGCGAAAGCCACAAGACCGTAGCGGGACACTCTGCCGTAGGTGGGCTTCAGTCCCACAACGCCGCAGAAAGAAGCGGGCTGGCGGATTGAACCGCCGGTATCGGAGCCCAAGGCGAAGGCGCACTCGTCGGCGGCCACGGCGGCGGAGCTGCCGCCGGAGGACCCGCCGGGAACGGTGGTGAGGTCATGGGGGTTGTGGGTGGTGAAGAATCCGGAGTTC
>JAGDDM010000277.1 GCA_017958015.1 Abditibacteriota bacterium
CTTGTTTTCGGTGTGTTCTCCATGATTAACCCGGGCTACCACATCATGAGTCTCGTGGACCACTTCACCAACGATTTCAATTTGGTGCTGGCGGGTATAGCGGAGACTCTCGTTATAGGTTGGGTTTACGGCGCGGAGAAGCTGCGGCAGCACGTGAACCGGGGCTGCAATATACGCTTCGGGAAGATTTGGAATGTGTGCGTCAGCTACATCTATCCCGCGGTTCTCATGTGTACCTGCTGCGGGTTTATCTACGAAAACCTGCGGCATCCCTTCGGCGGTTACCCCCGGGCGGCGATTCATATCTTCGGATGGGGTACCGTGGCCTTTTCCCTTATCTGCTCCTTCGTGTTCGGAGCGGTTCGGGACGGAAAGGAGGCGGAATAATGACAATGATGTGGACCGTATGGCCGGCGAGAACAAATCCTTTTCGGACGTGTGTGGCCGTATCGGCGATTTTGTTCGTGTTTTTCTGCGGATGCCACACGCTGCCCGTAATCGGGGCCACGCTCGCCACCTTTGTTATGGCTATGTCCCTGGACAGTTTTTTCCTGCCAAGTTCCTGCATACTGACCGAAGAGGGAGCCGTTATCAGCGTGTTCATCTTCAGGTCCAGGGCCGTGAAATGGGAAGACGTGCGGAGGGTTTACATTGACAAAGAGGGTCTGAAGCTGAGCACTCTGGACCACCGCACCCGCCTCGAGGCCTTCAGCGGGATGTACTTACCCTTCGGCGAGGAGGACCCGGAGAAGATAAAAGATTTTGTGAGGAAGCATGCCGGATTATCCCAACATAGACCTGAGTGACGAGGAGCGGGATAGGATTCTCGCCCGCTGCGCGGAAAAGGTTGTGAAAGCCGGAATGGCCGCACCGGCCATCCTCTTTGTGGAGATGCATAAGCCCCTGTCCTTTTTGGCGGGACAGGCGGTTATCGTGGGCACGCCCCTTTTCGGAGCCTTGTTCGGCCCCGATAACATGATGAAACTCAGTCAAATCCTCTCCGACAGATCCAACGCGGAGAGATTTATAAAAAAAATCGAGGAGCTGGTCTCCTCGGAAGAACAGGAGAAAGAAAAATGAAAAAATTATTGCTGATGGCGGTTCTCGCCCTCGCCGCCGCCTCCGTTACGGCGGACTCCTACTACCAGAACTTCAACGATTCCTCCGACCCCTATCGGAACACGTGGAAGATTCTCACCACCGGCGGTTTGGTAAATCCCTCCGTCACCCACGGTCTTATCGTGGACCAAAAAAACGTTCTGGCCGTCACCGGCACTCTGCCGGGAATGAATATTACCACCGATTCCGCCCTGGCCGTTGAGTGGGCGCCCTATGTGAACGGCACCGACCTCTATCTCACCAACGAGAATATGGCCTACTACGCTTCTCTCGCCAACTCCGGTATCGCCGTGGCGCTTTCAAGCACCAACCATCAGGGCTACACCGCCTTGCTCACTCCCTACGGCTACGTACCCTCCGACGACAACGACGCCGTCATAATGGCCTACATCTTCGACCCGGACCACGTTACCTTCTACAACGGCACCACCAAGGTCACCGACGCCGCGGAGCTGGCTTCCCTCAGTGACAGCGAGTTCTCGAACGCCATCGGCATCCGCTTCGGCAAAACCGACTTCTCGCAGATCGGAATCTTCATCGACGCCGTGGGCGTTGTGGAGAACAAAAGCGATCTTACACCCACCGAAGTTCCGGAACCGGGAACCTTCGCCTTTGTTCTCACGGGACTTGTCTCTCTCGCGGGAGCGAAGAGAAAAATCGGGAAGTAGATTTACAAATAAAAAACCGCCGAGAGGCGGTTTTTTTTATTTGTTCCTTTATTCGATATTACGAATTGTCGTTATCTTTGGCGGTGCCGCTTTTCCTTGTAAGCAAAGCCGTGGCGCAACACATTGCCGCCGTTACAAGGATTTCCGCGCCGATAATGACGGGCTTGGGGAATCCGCCGTAGGGGACCAGGATGTCCTCCGCCACGAAGCCGGCGAAGATAAAGGTAAAGACAACGGGGCAGACGTATTTAAGGGAGAAAATCCGAAGTTTTCCGCAGCCCGTCTTTTCGTTGAGTTCCTCTATTATGTTCCGAGCCAGCCAGCCGACGCAAACCACTTCGATGATTGCCATGGCAATCATAAAATAGTTGCCCACGATGCGGTCGATGAGGTCGACCCAGAAGGCTCCCGGGGTGGTGATGAAAAGGAAACTCACAAGGCAGCTGAGGACGCACACACCGCCGGTGATTTTGCTTTTGGCGAAGCCGAACTTGTCGCAAAGCCCCACGGTGAGGGCTTCGGTCATGGAGAACACGGAGTCGATGGCCAGAGTGAGGAGCACCAGGAAGAAGCACAGAGAAAAGAAAACCACCGAAATGTGTCCCCCGGGCATTTCCGCCAGGGCCGTGGGATAGGTGACGAAGGTGAGCATTATGCCGCCGATGTCGAGTTTGTCGATGGGAGTGCCGGAGGTGTGGGCCAAGTATCCCAAGGTGGCGAATGCCGCCACGCCGGCAATCATGCTGATAAGCAGATCGGAAAACCCGATTATGGCGCAGTCCCGGGGCGTATTCTCATCTTCCGGAAGATAGCTGCCGTATGCGGTCATTACGCCGGCGGCAAGGCTCAGGCTGAAGAACACCTGGCCGAAGGCGGCGCCCCAAACTTTTATGTTCGCGAGGGCGCCCCAATCGGGGGTGACGAGGTGCCGCAGGCCGTCGACGGCGCCGGGAAGGGTCGCCGCTCTGGCGATGAGAATCAAAAGGAAAATAACCGGCAGCGTGACGGTGTATTTAACCACGCCGCCCACGGATTTTACGCCTTTGCGGATGCACAGCCACACGAGAGCCCAGGCGAGGATGACTCCCACCGCGAGAGTCGGGTTGACGGAGCCGGAGAAATCGGTGATGCCGCTTGAGCAGTGAAGGACGTCGCCGAAGAAGATTGCTTTGGCGTCTCCCTGTTCCCACGGACTTTTGAACGACATGGCGGTGTAGACCAAAACCCACGCGAAAATCACGGCGTAGTAGAAGGATATGACCACCGCCACAAGGGTTTGGAACCAGCCGATAAACTCGTACTTCTTTCCCAGTTCCGCAAAGACCTTCGGCGCGCCGCCCCTCAGTTTTTTGCCCAGGGCAACTTCCATGGTGAGAACCGGAATGCCGGTAAAGATGAGCGCGATGATATAGGGAATCAGAAAAGCGCCGCCGCCGTTTTGGTATGCCACTCCGGGAAAACGCCAAGCGTTTCCCAGGCCCACCGCGGAGCCTATGGCCGCGAGAATAAACGTGGTGTTGTTTTTCCAAGTACCTCTGTTGTTGTTATCCGACATATGAAACCTACAAGTATATCGCCGCCAGCGTTACCGCGCCGTAGAGGGCGATGAGGGCGATGAGAATTTTGTCCCGCAGAACCGTTTCCACCGGGTCGCCGCTCTGTTTGCTTTCGCAGTCGAGGCTGTACTTCATGCATATCACCAGAACCAGAGGCACGGTGTAGACGAAGTTTCGGGTGCCCATGCGGGCGACGGTGGCCGGATCAACGGTCCAGAGGGAATAGAACACCAAAGCGCAGGCCATGGTGACGTACATGTTTTTGTCCAAAAACTCCCGTGTGTAGCTCTTCAGCACCGTTCTGGAGTCGGTTTCGGCCGCCATTTCCCCCCGGCGTTTGCCCAGACCGAAGAAGAATGCGGCGGAGATTACCGTGAGCCACAGCCAGTCGGAAATGGGAGTGCCGGTGACGGCGGAACCGTAGACCACCCGCAGCAGGAAACCGGAAACCAGAACCGCCACGTCCAAAATGGGCACGTTCTTGAGACCCCGGGAGTAGGCGAAGTTCAGAATGAGGTAGGAAACAAGGCAAATCCAATCCAGGGGGCTCCGGGAGATGAAGGCGTTTACGGCGAGGGCGCCAATGACGAGAACCGAGGCGAGGACGGCGGCGGAGTTTTTCGATACTCTGCCGGAGGCGACGGGCCGGTCCTTTTTGACGGAGTGTTTTTTGTCGTGCTCCGCGTCGCAGATGTCGTTTACGGTGTAGACGGCGGAGGCGGCCAGACAAAAAGCGATAAATCCCCATATCGCTTTCGTAAACAGCTCCGGAATAAAGAGCTGGCTGTTGAATATTATGGGGAAGAAGATGAGTATATTCTTGACCCAGTGGTGGGGCCGTATGAGTCGAATAAAGTCTTTCATGGAAATATTATACATAATAAGCGTAATTTTTACAAATCGGAAAGATTTTTTTCGGTAAACTTTACATGTTTCCGAAAGAATGATATAATACAACTAACGTATGATTTCATACGAATATTTCAAGGAAAAGGGATTGCAAGATGCTCACAGGAAAAGTAAAGTGGTTCGATGACGCCAAAGGCTACGGGTTCATTGCGCTTGAAGGCAGCAAGGATGTGTTTGTGCATTTCTCCGAAATTCAAATGAACGGCCGCAAAACTTTGGTCGAGAACCAAAACGTTGAATTCGAGATGGGTGAAGGCCCCAAAGGCCTCCAGGCAATCAACGTTTCCGTTGTGGATTAACGCTAAACCCGAGCGAGACCCCGCCATCGGCGGGGCTCTTGCTTTTTTTGTCACAAAAGAGTAATATAATAGGGTAATATTTTGTTTTAACGGAGTTCTGTCATGACTACATTTTTGATTGGTCTCGCGATACTTGTTATCGGAGGATTTTTCTACGGGAAGTTTTGTGACAAAGTTTTCGGACCCGATGACAGACCCACACCGGCAGTCTACAAAGCCGACGGCGTTGACTATGTGGTTATGCCCCAGTGGAAAAACCTGCTTATCAACCTTCTGAACATCGCCGGCACCGGCCCCATCATCGGCGCCATTCAGGGCGCTCTCTTCGGTCCCATCGCTCTTTTGATTATCCCCGTGGGCTGCGTTTTCGGCGGCGCTTTCCACGACTATATGTGCGGTATGATTTCCATGCGCTCCGGCGGCAAAGAGATGACCGACCTCATGAAGAGCTTCACCTCCAAGGATATGTACCTTGTGTACACGCTCCTGGTGTGGGTTCTCCTGCTCCTTGTGGGCGCCGTGTTCATTTACACCCCGGGAGATATGATAAGCATAAACCTCTGCGGCAGAAGCGCCTCCGAGTTCGATGTGTGGACCTGGGTTATCTACGGCGGAATCTTCCTTTACTACTTCGCCGCCACACTCTTCCCCATAGACAAGATTATCGGAAAGATTTATCCCATCTTCGGTATGCTCCTTTTCTTCTCCGCCATCGGTATTTTCTGCGGATTCTTCTTTAAGGACATGAACATTTCCGAAGTTACCCGGGAGAACTGGATGGGCATCCACCCGGACAAAACCGTCCACCTTATCCCCATATTCTTCCTCACCGTGGCCTGCGGCATCGTTTCCGGTTTCCACTCCACCCAGTGCGCTCTCACCGGCAGATGCATCCGCAGCGAGCGTGAGGGC
>JAGDDM010000278.1 GCA_017958015.1 Abditibacteriota bacterium
ATATGGGCTGGGCCATCACCAACGGCGAGTTCGTGGGCAGATGGGGCAGCTTCGACTCCGTGGGCATCGAAATCAGAGGCGACAAGGCCACCGGCAAGATCGACATCGTGAACTCCGCCTTCTGGGGTCCCCTTGTAAACTGCGTGAAATGCGACTGCAAGGACGCCACCCTTTCCCTCTCAAGCGACACCTTCTGCGACTGGGATATGAACTACGACGGCAGCCCCGCGGTGGACCTCATCAAGGGCAGAGCCATCGTGAACGCCTGCACATTCAACGAGAGCACCCTGGATATTCGGGTGGGCAAAGAAATGGGTCCCACAATCATCACTTCCAACCTCTCCCGGGGCGGCCTCAAGGTGGACAACTTCGCGAAGGGCTTTGTTAAACTCAACGACAACGAGCCCCTCGCGCCGGAAATCACCGACAAGGAGAAAGAACACTATGTTCTCGATATAGGATCCCCCGGCGACGTGCGCTATACCACTCCCATGTATCAGTCCGAGGACGCCCACAACCCCAACGGCGCTCCCGACCCCACCCTCAAGGGGGGCAAACAGCGCTGGTCCAGAGGGGACACCTGCTTCAAACTTCCCACGATTCCGGGTAAGAAGTATCACGTCACCTTCAACATCTACGCTCCCGAGACCGCGGTGTACGACAAGTGCGGTTTCTACTTCGGCGGCAAGCGCATCATGACCTTCAACGGCGCCGGCACCCAGAAGCTTGAGGCGGACATAACCGCCACCGACAAGGTGTCCAAGATTTACGTCAACGCCAAACGGTGGGTCCCCGCCGCCGTCGAGGAAGGCAGTCAGGACTTCAGAGAGCTGGGCATCATCGTCCGCTCCGTTGAGATGAAGATGAACGGCACGAAGGCGCCGGCGGCTTTGGCCAATAAATTGTAATTATATTAGGTTTCAGGTTATTGGGTTATTAGGTTATCGGGTGAGGTGCCGCCTACGGCGGCGGATTATAAACCCTACACCGCAATGTGGTTGGTAGAATCCGTCCGCCTTCGGCGGACACCTTCCCTGACCCCTGACCCCAGGCACCTGACCCCTAAAACACCGCCGAAAGGCGGTTTTTTATAAGGTGAACGACGTGAAAAAAGTTCTCATCGCGATATCGATACTGTTGCTTTCCGTCTCCGCTTTCGGAAGCTCCGTCAAAGATTTCGGGGCTGTGGGAGACGGCAAAACCGACGACACAAAGGCTTTCAACGACGCTCTCGCGGCGGCGGCGAAAGAGGGCGGCGGTGTTGTGTCCGTTCCCGCGGGAAAATACCGGATAAACGGCAATATCAAGATTCCCGGCTCCGTGACTCTCGAGGGTACGTGGCGGGGCGCGCCGCTGATTACCGACAAAAACGAGGGTTCCCTGCTCCTTGCCTATGCGGGAAAGAACGACCCCGAGGGCGAGCCCTTCATCGAGTTCACCGGCGGCGGATCGGCTCTCGCGGGCATCGCCGTGTACTATCCGGAGTGCGACACAAAGACGATTCCGCCCACGCCCTATCCTCCCTGCGTGTCCGCGAAGCGGGGCTGCGACAACATCACCGTGCGGGACTGCCTTCTGCAAAACCCCTACGAGGGAATAAAGTTCGTGGGCGCGGCGCGGCATCTCATAAGCAACGTCCACGGCTATCCCACCCACCGGGGCATATTCATCGACGAGTGCTACGACATCAGCCGTATCGAAAACGTTCACCTTTGGCCCTACGGCGTGGCCTACAGCTACGGCGACCCCTATTGCAAATACATCAACCGAAACGCGGTGGCCTTCGAGATAGCCAAAAGCGACTGGCAGTATATCACAAACTGTTTCTGCTACGGCTACGGCGTGGGGTTTAAGTTCTCCGACTACGGCCACGGCGGCTGCAACGCAAGTTGTCTCTCCGCCGGCGCCGACGCCTGCAAAACCGCATATCTCGTTGAGGCCCTGCGGCAACCGGGACTGTATATCACAAACTCCAACATCTGCGCCGCCTGGGAAAGCGACTGCGTGGGACTGGAGATAAAACCCACCGTCAGGGAAAAGGTGAGCCTGGTGAACTGCGGCTTCTGGGGCTCCGTGAACACCCACATAAAAATGGACGCACCCGAGGGGATTCTCAGCGTGTCCGAGACAAACTTCGCTTCCTGGGGAGCCTTTGACCCCAACGCTCCGGCAATCGACATCACCGCCGGAAAGTCCATGATTCGGGGCTGCACCTTCGACGCGGGACTTGTGGGAGTGAAAATCGGCAAGGATGCGGGAGAGACCGTTGTTCGGGACAACTTTATAAAAGGACCCAGGTCTCTCAAAATTGTGAACGAGTCGAAGTATCTCACCGCTTGCGACAACGGCGTCGACAGGGAGAATATCGACCCGAAAAACTATACCGTTGAAGCCGGGGCGAACGATGTGTACCGGGTTTTCAATATGTACAACGCCGAGGACGGCTCTTCCCGCTGGGGAGAGGGGCGGAAACGGCGCTGGACCCGTGGAGGCGAGGGATATTTGCTCCTGCCGGTGAAAAAGGGCAAAAAGTACGAGATTTCCCTGGACATCGACACAAACGAACACGGTCTCGACGGCGGAATATACTTCGGCGGCACATGCCTGGCGGAGCTGAAAATGGGCTCGGAAACATACAAATTCACCCTTAAACCCGAAACCGACGAAATTCGTTTGGATATTAAGTGTAAATCATGGAGGCCCTGCGACGTTATTCCCGGCTACGGGGACGCGAGAACGCTGGGCGTGGGATTCTCAAAGGCTGAGGTAAAAATATTCAAATAGATTACGGGATCGGGCGCCGCCGACATGCGGGGCCCGATTTTTTGCCGATTTTTCGGTTTCCGCGCAAACTCCGAACCCCTGAGACCTAACCCCGTAAAAGCCGTCGGACTCGATGTTCACGTAAAACGGACTCGAGTACGGTAAAAAAATTCGTGAAATTCCGTAAAATTCTATTGAATTTTTATGTAGGGGGTAGTATAATGCATTTATCAGTGAAAGCGAAAGGGCGGCTGTTTTATGGATAGATGGATTCTTTCTCTGCCCACCAAGGTGGAGTTCGGCGAGGGCGCTTTGTCCTCCCTCGCGACCCACGCGGCGGGCTACAAAAAGGCCCTTGTCGTCACCGGCAGAAACGCCATGCGCAAAGCGGGCGTTACGGACAGGGTTTGCGCCTTGCTGAAAGAGGCGGGCGTTGAGAGCTTTGTGTTCGCCGACGTGTCTCCGGACCCGGACTGTACCGAAGTCTCCCGGGCGGGCGAGATTGTAAGGGCGGAGAAAATCGATCTTCTGGTGGCCGTGGGCGGCTGCAGCGCCATCGACTGCGCCAAGGCGGTATCGGTGATAGCAACCAACCCCGGCGAGCCCATGGATTACGTTATGGGCACCGGCACCCGAAAGGTGGAGAACGACTGTCTGCCCATCATCGCCGTAAGCGCCACCAGCGGCACCGGCAGCCACATCGGCAAGGCCTCCGTTCTGTCGGACCGCTCCAAAAACATCAAGCGCACCATCCTTTCCGACAAGATTTATCCCAAGGTGGCAATCTGCGACCCGGAGGTTCTGAAAACAATGCCCCCGAGCGTCACCGCCGCCACCGGTTTCGACGCTTTCACCCACGCCTTCGAGGGCTACCTCTCCTCTGTGGAGAACCCTATGGGCAACGTTTGCGCCGCGGAAGCGATAAAGATTATTCTCAAAACCCATCCGGCGGTGTACAAAGAC
>JAGDDM010000279.1 GCA_017958015.1 Abditibacteriota bacterium
CGCCACCTTGGCGGTGTAGAGCTCGCCGGCGGAGGCCACGTCAAGATACATGCCCTCCTCGTTCATCAGCTTGCACATACCCACGGTGCAGAAAGCCTGGGAAGCGTAGGCGGCGTGGGCCCGACCGTAGTAGTTCGCCAGAGCCGACCGATACGCCCGACACTTGGCGATTATCTCCTCCTCGTCCATGACGTAGAGGGGGGTGCCGTACTCCGCGGCGAGATCCACCACGTCGCAGCCGCCGATTTGAAGATGACCTTTATCGTTAATTTTCTGTGTTCCGAGAAGCATATTTTTGTCCTTTGTTGATGGGTTAGAGGTTAGCCGTTACGGCCCTTTTCAAACCCAAAATATAACAGTATATTATACCATAAAAGCCCCATTCTTTTCCACCGTCATGGCGTTGTAAAATCAAGGGATTTCCGGTAATATATATATAAGTTACATCAAGGAGATAATGATTGTTATGCCGGAACTGAGTCGATTTGCGGGAATGGTTATCTATATGCTGTTTAAGGATATCGGACAGCACAACAAGCCCCATGTTCACGTTTACTACGGAGAATATGAAGCGGCGATAGCGATTGACGGCGAATTATTGGCGGGTTCTCTTCCCCGTAAGCAACTTAAAATCATTACCGGTTGGCTTGCGTTCCACGAAGAGGAAGCCTATCGGGCATGGAATCTCGCGGTCAAAGGTGAGCATTTCGAGAAGATTCCGCCCATGAATTAAGGTGAATTAAATGTATATTATAGACGATATTTGTTACGCGGGAGAACTTACGGAAGGCATTAAAGTCACGGAGGTTAAACCCCTTCGGGGCGGCATGATGCTTGTGACGTTCTCCACCGGCGAGAAAAGACTTTTCGACACCACAAAGTTGGAGGGGCCGGCTTTCGCTCCCCTATCCGACGAAAAAGTTTTCAACAATCCCGTGCTTTTTCACGGCGTAATAACTTGGAACAACGGTGAAATTGACATCGCTCCCGAAACCGTATATCGGGACAGTTACGCCTACGACAGCCCGGAGATTTAACCGTCACCGCCGACTATTCCCTTTCTCCTACAACAAAACACACGCTGTATCAACCTTACGGAGTACAGCGTGTTTGTTTTTTTATGTTACTTTTCGTCCGTGAGACGAATCTCACTTGACGGCGCGGCTAAAACCCGTTCGGGGTGCACCCGCGTATTATCGCGATGTGAAAAGAACGCACGCCGTATCGCTACAGCGTGCGTTTGTTTTTATGCTATGTCCCGATTGGGAACGCAGGGCTTAGAAGCGCTTTTTGGTCTTCTTGATTCTGCCGGAAGCGTTCTTGGCGGCTTTCTTGACCTTCTTAACCGCTTCTTCGGCCTCTTCCTTTACTTCGGAAGCGGTTTCGGCGGCGGCGGAGACGTCAACCATAGCCTTCTCTTCGAAGTCATTCTTCACGGTGATCTTTTCGCCGGTGGCCCACTTGTTCCAGAGGTCAACCAGCTGAGCGGCGATGAAGAGAGAGGAGTAGGAGCCGATGATTGTACCGGCGAGCATGGCCACGTAAAAGCCCATGAGGAGCTTGCCGCCGAAGAATACCAGAGCCAGGAGGGTTACGAGAACCGTGACGGTGGTATTGATGGAGCGGGAGAAGGTCTCCAAAAGACTCCGATTGATGAGAGCCGCGAAGGTCTCGCCTCTGAGTCTGCGGCGCAGATTCTCGCGGATTCTGTCGAAGATAACGATGGTATCGTGGACGGAGAAACCGACGATGGTGAGGATAGCCGTGACGAAGAGGCTGTCAACTTCCCAGTTGAAGAACTTGCCGAGAATGGCGAAGAGGCCGAGGATGAAGAGTACGTCGTGGATGAGAGCGAGAACCGCGCAAACGCCGTACTTGAAGCCCTGGGCAACGCCGCCGATGGCGAACCGGAAAGTGATGTAGATGATGATGAGACAGGAAGCGATGATAACGGAGATCAAAGCGTTCCGGGTGAGTTCCTTACTGATGGTGGGACCCACGTTGTTGACGGATTCGTACTGGTGCTGACCGGACTTGTTTTTCAGAGTGAAGTTGTCGTCCAAATCATTCTGCAGAGCCTTGTCCTCAACCTCGCCCAGAGACGCGGTCTTGATGAAAGCGACCTTGCCGCCGTCGGCCAGCTGGACGGTGTAGCCCTTGTCGCCGGCGTGCTTGGCAACCACGTCGCGGACGGCCTGAAGCTCAACGGGCTGAGCGAATCTGGCCTGAACGGTGGTACCGGACTTGAACTCGATGCTGGGCTTGAGTCCGCCGGTGGCCAGGAAGTACATACCCGGAAGAATGAGCACGGCGGAAATAAGGAAGTAAATCCAGGGTTTGGATACGAAGTCGAAAGTCTTGCCGCTCTTGGCAATCCAGCTGCGGCCGAGGCCGTAGAGACCCGGCTTCTGCGCCCACTCGGCCTTGACGAGGAGCATGAGGAAGGTTCTCGTCACGGTGATAGCGGTGAACATACTTACGAGTACACCGATAAGGAGTGTGGTGGCGAAACTCTGAACGGAGGAGGTACCGTACCAGAGAAGGATGAGACATGTGATGATGGAACACATGTTGGAGTCGAAAATAGCGGTGAAGGCTCTGGCGAAACCGCTCTCGATGGCGTTCCGGAGAGTCTTGCCGGCGTTCAGCTCTTCTTTGAGTCTCTCGAAAATAAGAACGTTGGCGTCAACGGCCATACCGATGGATATGATGAGAGCCGCCACACCCGCCAGGGATATGGAAGCGCCGATGGCCTTGAAGATGGCGATTACGAAGAGAGTGTAAAGCGCCAGAGCCACGTCGGCGATGATACCCGGCAGTCTGTAGTAGATAGCCATGAAGAGGAGAACCAGGATGAGACCGATGATACCGGC
>JAGDDM010000280.1 GCA_017958015.1 Abditibacteriota bacterium
CTCCGACGGCAGACTTGTGAACTTCTGGGGGCAGGACACCGCCGCCCCGGATATGACGAAAATCGAAACCCGAATGTGGTTCTATCAGATCGCCTGCTCCTACATCGACGCGGGCTTCGAGGGACTCCACATGGGCCAGGTGCACATGATGGGGCAGACGGACAAAGATTATACCGCATGGAAATCCCTGCTGGGGATGGTTCGGGAGTACGGCAAAGCCAAGGCCCGGCGCCACATAGTGCTTCTTGACGCCCACACCCACGGGATTCTCTCCGACGGCATATCCCTCTTCGATTTCAACGCCTATCCCCTGCGGCCCATGGTGTCGCCGGACAGCGAGTACGGCAGAGTGATGGAAAAGGGCTACTTCGACTGCATCTACGGCGACAGCGCCGGCTGCGTCACACCTTCCGGGTGGAAAACCGATTCCCTGCCTTATATCGTGGAGTATGACAATTACGACCTTGTTACCGACGAGATAACCTGGTTCGCGTCCATGCAGAGGGACTACCGGGCGAAGTGGCTGGCCTACTCTTGGGAATGGGTGCGCCGGGCCGACGACGCGGGCTGGGTTCAGCCGGCAATCAGACGGTTCTGCGGCGGCGTGCCGAACAATTTTTACAGCGCCCGTAAACGGAGCGAAGCAAGCCCCGGCGGCATGGACGACGGAGACGCCGTAAAGGCGGTTTTTGAACCGGATTTCGTGGGTTCGCCCACACCTCCGCGTCTTAAATAGGTGTCCGGGTTCGAAAAAATTCGAAAAAATTTTCCGAAATTCGCCAAAAAGCCCCGTTTGGAGTTGACTTTATTCCCATTTCGGTTTAATATATAATGATAGGTTTACCGTGTCGATTAAAACGGGCTTCCGATGCCGGCAGGGAGCCGCTTACGTTTCGTAAACACTACCGGCGAAAACAACTACTCTCCGCTTTGCGGAGACCGACTAACGAGGCGGGTACAAAGGATATACCCGCGAAGGAGTATTATTATGTCTGACGAAAAATTCGATCAGGAACCCATGACCATGGATCAAGCCATGGCAGGAGAAGGCAGCATGTTCAAGCAGCTGAAGGAAGGCGACGTTGTTGACGGCGTTGTCGTTCACATCGACAAGGACGGCGTTCTTGTGGACGTGGGCACCAAGTCCGAGGGCGTCATCAGACCGGACGAGCTTGACAGAGACCGCAGTTTGAAGGCGGAAGACGTGGTGAGCGTCGGCGACACCATCAAGGTGTATGTCATTCAGGCCGACAATTCCGAAGGCGGTCCCCTGCTTTCCAAGAAAAGAGCCAACTTCGAGTCCGCGTGGCTCGCGGTTGAAAAGGCTTACGAAAACAACGAATACATTAAGGCGATGGTTCTCGATCGCGTCAAGGGCGGCCTTGTGGTTGACCTGGGCATCCGCGGCTTCGTTCCCGGTTCCCATGTGGGCAGCGGCAAGCTTAAAAATCTTGACAAGTTCGTCGGACAGAGCATGACTTTCAAGGTCATCGAAGTCGACCGCGAGCGCAGAAAAGTCGTTCTCTCCAACAGAGAAGCCGCGGCCGAGGAAGCGGCGGCCCGCAAGAAAGAGACTCTCGCCAAGCTGGCCGAGGGCGTCATTGTCCCGGGCGTTATCCGCAGACTCACCGACTACGGCGCGTTCGTTGACCTGGGCGGCGTTGACGGCCTCCTGCACATCAGCGAGATGAGTTGGACCCGCATCAAGCACCCCAGCGACATCCTGAAGGTTGGCCAGAAGATTCAGGTTATGGTTCTCAAGATGAACATGGACGAAAACCGCATTTCCCTGGGTCTTCGCCAGATTCTCCCGGATCCCTGGGTTGACGTATGCAAGAAGTACAGCGTCGGCGACGTTGTCAAGGGCACAGTCACCAGAGTCGTTCCCTTCGGCGCCTTTGTGGCCATCGAGGGCGGCGTTGAGGGCATTATCCCCAACTCCGAGCTTGCTTACAAGCGCTTCAACAGACCCGACGACATCGTAAGCGCCGGTCAGGAGCTGGAAGTCAAGATTATCGACCTCAGATCCGAAGAGAGAAGAATGAGCCTCTCCCTGAAGCGGATGCAGCCCGCTCCCGAGAGACCCGAGCGCCCCGAGAGACCTCGCAGAGAAAAAGAAGAGTCCGATGTGGACAAGTACAGAGCTCAGCAGGAAGAATCCGGCGAGAACAAGACCACCATCGGCGACCTTCTGGGAAGTCAGCTGAAGGACTTTGCCGTTGACGAACCCGCCGAGGAAGCCGCGCCGGCGGTCGAAGAGGCTCCCGCAGCCGAGGAAGCCCCCGCGGCCGAGGAAACTCCCGCCGCCGAAGCTCCCGCGGAAGAGAGCGCCGAATAATTCCGTGTCCGTCGTTTTGGGACTTACCGGCGGCATAGGCAGCGGTAAAAGCACCGTGCTGGCCATGCTGGCCGAGTTCGGAATCGAGACGGTGAGCGCCGACGAGATAAACGCCGGCCTCCTGGCAAAGGACGAGGACGTCCGCCGGGAAATCGCCGAGGCCTTCGGCGAAGATACGGTCACAAACGACGGAATAAACAAACAAAAACTCGCCGCCATCGTTTTTAACGATGACGGCGGGAGAAAAAAGCTCGAAAGCATAACGCTGCCGAGGATAATCTCCGAAATGAGACGGCGGATTGCCGATTTCAGGTCGGAAAAAGAGAGCGAAGCGCTTGTTGTTGAGGTGCCTCTCCTCTTTGAATGTCATCTGGAAAAGGATTTTGACAAAATTCTCTCGGTTGTTACGGAACAACGGACGAGGATAGACCGTCTAAAAAACAAACGAAAGATGACGGAAGAGGATATACTCGCGCGGATATCCAAGCAAATCGCTCCCGAGACGCAGATGGCGATGTCGGATTACGTAATCGTAAACGACGGGGATCCGGAAAGCCTTCGACGGAAGGTTACGGCTCTTCGCGATGTGCTCTCGAGACTAAGTAAACAAAGCGGCAAGTCCGCTAATTAACCTGTAACAGGGGGACAGTATTTTGAAACGTTTCATGCAGTCAAAAACGGTTAAGGCTCTGTGCTACTTCATCGCTTTCGCGATGTTCACGGGCATTATGCCGGTGCGCAACGCCGGAACTCCGGCGGCGGCGCAGGTCGCGACCACCTACTCCGTGGGTGTCGTTGATTTAGTAAACGAGTCCGGCGTGGGCGGCGATTCTCTCGCCCGCACCGCCACCGATTCCGTTGTTGTGGAAATGAGCAAGAGCAGCCGCTACGATGTTACCGGCATCACCCGCTCCCACATGAAGGCGGAAATGGACAAATTGGGAGTCAAGGCTCCCCTTACCAAGACCGAAGTCGTAAGAGTCGGTGAGGCTTTGGGCGCCGACGCCATGCTGGTGGGTTCTCTGAACTCCGTAAAGATTACCGGCGAGGGCGACGCCAAGCGCGCCACCGTTAAGTTGGTTCTCCAGCTTATCGACCAGGCCTCCGGCGAGCTCATCAACGGCGCGGTTCAGGAAGGTTTCTCCGACAGCAAAGTCGGTTATGTGGGCGACGATGACGCTCTCATCAACGAAGCCATCAACAACGCCGCCTATCTGGCCGCCAAGACCATCGAACAGTACACCATTCCGGAAGCTACCGTTATGATGCACGTGGGCGACGGTCAGGTTATGATTAACAAGGGCTCCAGAGAAGGTATGAAGAAGGGCATGAGAATGGTCGTTCTCCGCCAGAGCGAAGTTATCGGCTACATCCAGCTCAACGACGTGAGCCCCAACGACAGCGTCGGCCTCATCACCGACAGCCGCAAGGGTATCAACTCCGAAGATAAGGTGAGAGCCGTCTTCGATATGCCCGTTGTTAAGTCCGCTATCGTTAAGGACAAGGTTCCCAACTCCGCTCCCGACAAGCGGGGCGGTCCCAAGATCAGCAAGAAGAGCACCAATATGATTCTCGGCGTCGCGGCCCTCTTGGGTCTGGCGGCCTGCTTCTCCGGCGGCAGAGGAAGCTCCGGCGGCAGCGCCATCGCCTCCGCGGGCGACCAGGGTATCATCAAGTGGGATACCTCCAAGTTCAACAAGGGCGCCAACGTTGTCGAGTATCAGATTATGAGAGACAACGAGACCGTTCCTTTCGCGGTTCTGGATACCTCCACCTCCGTGGATATGGGTATGTATGACATCGCCGGCGAGTACGGACCTTCCACCAGGACCAAGAGCGTCACCTACAAGACCGTTGCGGGAAACAAGGCCAGTTCCTACTCCACCGCCACCGGCAGCGTGACAATCGAGCCCTACGGCAAGCAGCACACCTATTACATCCGGGCTCTGCTTTCGGCTACCACCACCACCACCAAGTCCGACGATGACGATGACAGCTCCACCGTTGTCACCAGCACCGAGTACTATTTCAGCGGCGCCAGCGGCCAGGTGAAGATTACCGCCATCGAGCCCATCGACACCGGCGATCTCATTTCGCCCGCCAACGGCTCCGAGGTTATCTACACCACCTCCGACACTTCCGTGTTCTGCTGGCCGGTAAGAGACGGTGCCAACGTCTACCAGGTTCAGTTCTTCCTGAACGGTTCTTCCGTTCCTTTCAAGACCGTGGACAACATCTACCTCTCCGGTTCCACCAACATGATGTTCAACACCGCTCAGCTTGTTGACGTTATGAACACTCTGAAGAACTACGCGGAGCAGTCCCTGGCCGTTAAGGTCAACTGCAGAAACACCGCGGACACTTCCGCCGCGTTCTGCGAAGGCGGTCTGAACTTCTTCACCATCGCCGACGTCCCGCCGGCACCGCCGATGTAATCAAACATCGACACAGAGTAAACAATGCCCCCTTCCTCGGGGGAGGGGGCTTCGACAAATATTCGGTCCTTCGGGGCCACCGCAATTCGGAGGTCTTTTTATGCACAAAAGCCTTATGAACAAATTAACAGCCGCATTTATTACGATTTTCGCGATTATTTTAACGGCTTCCGCCTTTTGCGCGGATTTGGTGAGCGACGAGATTATTATCAGCGTAAAGAAAGGCTCGTCTCCTCAATCCGTGGCGTTGCTCGCCAAGAGCTTCGGCGGAACCGTCGTCAAAGACCTCGGCGACGATATTTATCTTATTAAACTGGGCCTCGAGGACGAGGAAGAATGCGATTCCGTTGAGGACATGCTGACTTCCCTCTGCTCCGCTCCCGCGGAAGCCGCGAGCGTCCTTCCCAACTTAAAGACTTCCCTGATGCTCACTCCCAACGATGAGTATTGGAAAGATCTTTGGGGCCACAAAATGATTCACATGCCTCAGGCTTGGGACACCGTAACCGGTTCCGACTCCGTCACCGTGGCGGTTGTGGACTGCGGTGTATCCCCTCACCCGGACCTTGAGGGCAGACTGGTTCCCGGCAAGGCTTTCGTTGGTGACGACCCCACCTTCATCGAAGACCAGACCATCGACGATGATACGAAAGAGTTCGTTACCCACGGTACAATGGTATCCGGCGTCATAGCCGCCAACGGCAACAACGGCATCGGCGTCGCGGGCGTCTGTATGGACGGCGTAAAGATTATGCCCATCAAGGTTATCGGCGTTGATATCGCGATGTCCGGTGAGAGAACGGCTACGGGTTCAATGAGCGACCTGCTCAGCGCTTTGGAATATCTCCGGGGCAAGAATGTTCAGGTTTTGAACATGAGTATCGGCTATGACGGCGTCACAGAATACGCTCCCCTCGAAGAAAAGTGCAAAGCTCTGGCAAACGAAGGCAAGATTCTCGTGGCCGCTTCCGGAAACGAATCCTCTAAGGTTTGCATTCCCGCCGCCTGCCCCAGCGTTGTGGCCGTGGGCGCCATCGACAGCAGAGAAAGACTTGCCTCCTTTTCCAACTACGGACCCGGCGAAGTCATAGACCTTGTGGCTCCCGGTGTGGACATCAAAGGACTTGACGTTATTTGGGACGACTACGGCGAGAGAACCTTCGACTACCACACCGCCGACGGTACCTCCTTTGCCTGTCCCTACGTCTCCGGCGCCGCCGCTTTGCTCCTCAGCAAGGGCGTTGCTCCCGCCGATGTTATAGAAAGACTGAAAGAGACCGCCAGAACCGCCGCGGGCGGCAGCGACCGCGAAAAGTTCGGCGCCGGCGTTTTGGATGTGTTTGCCGCTCTCAGAGGCGCCATGGTTGTTATCAACAGCCCCGCCGACGGCGAATCCGCCACTCCCAATGCCAATGTTTCCCTCTCCTTCAAGAACGTTGACGTTTCCACCTTCGAGATTTACGTGGACTTCAAGGACGAGGACGAAGACCACGTGCCGGACGAGGGCGCTGTGCCCCTTATCGCCGGCGACGACGTGACTCCCTTCGTTGACGTGAAGGCGAACACTGTGAAGTTCATCTGGACCGACGTATCCTCCCAGAAGTTGGGCGACGGATACCACACCCTCTACGTCTCCGCGAAGAACGGTGACGGCGAAACCGTCAGCGATTTCTCCGAGTTTGTTGTTGAGGCCATCATCATCCCCGGAAACGCTTCCGGCGCTTACCACATGGTGGCTTTCCCCTTCAACTTCATGAGCGGCAGCTCCATGGCCTACACCGTAGACGACATTTTGACCGCCGAATCCGGAGCCTCTTCCGCGTTCATGCTTTGCAGATGGATTCCCACGCTGCAGCTCTACGCCACCGCTCCCGGTGACGAGGTAACCTGGGACAATCCCATCTTCGACGGCGTGAAAACCGGCGGCGGCTATGCCCTGGGCGATGCCACCAGAAGCTACTGCTTCCCGGCGGGTTCCGGTTTCTGGGTTAAGGCCTACGAAGACATCGTTATCAATTCCGATGTTTCCTCCACAAGCGAGGACAACGGTTACGTTATTTATCTTTATCCCGGTTGGAACATGATAGGTAATCCCTATGCCAAGACCACCGCATGGAGATCCATGCTGTTCACCTACAAGGGACAGGTTAAGACTTTCGTCGAAGCCGTGAAATCCGGTTGGATCGGCGGCAACCTCTACGGTTACGACACCGAGCAGACCGTTCCGGCTTATTACAGACTCTCCGATACCGATGCCATGAAGCCCTACGAAGGCTATTGGCTGAAGGTTCACATCGGCGGAACTTCCGATACCGACAGACTTACGGTAACCGTGTTGCCGTAACAGGAGGATATTATGACTAAACGAATCAAATGGCTCCCGCTTTTCATAGCGATTCTTCTCGCTGTTTGCTGCGTACCCTTCATCACCGGTCTCGCTCTCGCTCAGGACGACGGCGGCGACGGCGGTGACAGCGGCGACGATGGCGGAGAAGAAGGAGGAGAAGGAGGAGGAGCAGCGCAGTGTACCTGCGGTGACGATTACAGCGGTTGCAGCGTCGCCATGTACTCAAACGGTTACGTTAATGCGTATTTCGGTTCTTCCGGCAGCGTTACCAGAATCGGCCACTCCATTTCCGAGCCGGCTCAGACGGTGCAATTTAGCCTTCCCGTTGCCGGAAGATGGTGCGTTACCGACCCGAACGAGGAAGTCGCTCTCAATATGTACGCTCCCAACAAGGCCGCGCATGACGCGCATGAAGCGCACGGCAGCAGCAACGGTTATACAGGCGTTCCCTGCGGCACGTACGGAATCATTAAAATCAAAGTGGACGGCAAAATTTCTCTCGTGGGCAGCAGCGGCGGATATTGGAAAAAGGCTCCCGCCACAACTCCCAAGCCCTCGGCAGGCTACGGCGAGGGACTTTTGGGCGGTTTCATTGAAGGTATTTGGGTCGTGAACACCGGCGGTCAGGATGAGCAGACCGCTTCCGCTTCCGTTTACTCCGTAAGCGATGCCAAGACCAAAACCGAAGCTACCATCATCAACGAGACAATCGAAGTCAGAATCAGAATGTACTGCGTAAACAAGTACGTCAGATTCGAGTATCTCATTACAAATCGCTCCGCTTCCAACCACACCGTGGGCATTTGTATGGGCTGCGATATTCCCGAAAATCCTTTCAACAGCGGATATGATAACAATTCATACATAGCGGGTCCCTCGGTTAACGATGCTATTGAACCGCTTTACGGATTGTTTAACGAGACATTCCTCCCGGGCATCGGTAAAGAGGCCAACAACGTGGGTGATTGGTGGCCCGAGACCTACGGCACTTGGAACGATCCCGTCAGAGCCAAAGCCGAGCCTCTGCTTTCCGTTCCCGATAGCTGCGATTTCTTTGACGATATATCGGCTCCCGCCGTTAACGCCAGAATACTTTTCGGCAAGGCGGACGCCACCAAGCCCGATTTCTTCGCCATCGGCAACGCCGGCGAGTTGAACGGAGCCGGCTCTTGGCCTTCCATCGACTACGATCCCGATCATCTCCTTACCACCGTCGATATGTATTGGAGCGCGGTTTGGGAACCCAAGACGGTTAAATCCCAAGCGAGTACCAAAATCGTTACCTATTACGGTTTCGGTGAGGATGAGGCTGCTTGGAGCACCGGCACCGGCGATAGTGCCGTTCTCGACTGGGTGTCTCTGGCGACCCACGCTCCCAAGGCTATCAACGTAACAAACGGTGCTTTCGATCCCGATCAGTTCGACATCACCGCCACCGTTTACAACATGGCCAAGGACTCCGGCCCCTACGCCCTCAAGAACGTTAAGGCCACCCTTATTTTGGACGAAGGTCTGGAGCTTGTTTCCGGAACGCCCCTCAGTACCATCGGCGATGTTCCCACCAACAGCGACGCCAGCACCTCTTGGACAGTGAGACCCACCGGCACCAGAACCGGCGAGCTCACCTACAGAATTTCCGCTTCCGACGCCAACGGTTGGTCTCAGATGGTTTCCAACAGCATCGTGGTTCCCGGTTCTCCCAACACGGTTCTCACCGGCGGCTATCAGATGGTGAACGTTCCCTTTACAATGAAGAACAGTTCCCCCGCCAACGTGTTCGGACTGGCCGCTTCCGACTTCAATTCCTGGATTTGGAGTCCTTCCTTTAGCAGTTACGGCGCTGTGGGCGACACCGTCCCGGGCAAGGCGTTCTGGATGAACATGAAGAACCTCTACTACGGAGATTATCTCCCCGTCAGTCTTCCTTCGGACGCCGCTCCGGTTACCGATGACTACACCTACTCCATATCCACCGGTTGGAACATGATAGGCAACCCCTACACCTACCCGGTTTACTGGGGTCAGGTTATGTTCTACGATCCCGTCAGCCGGATTTCCGTAAGTCTGGAAAACGCTGTCAAGAACGGTTGGGTAAGCAAGATTCTCTGGTCTTGGAACACCGCGTCTCTCTCCTATGACGCCAACACTTCCACCGAGACTATCCTTAATCCGTGGCAGGGCTACTGGATTAAGGCCTACAGACCTCTCACCGTTGTTATGAGATACCCCGTGTATCCCGGTGTAAACTAACTTAAACAAATCGGTAACCCTTTCGAGTGAAAGGGTTACCGTATCTTTTTTATTTTACATGAACAAAAGAACAGCCGCCTATATTATTTTGCTGCTTCTTGTCGCGCAGCTACCCTCTTTTTGTGCCGCATCGCGTCAGCTTACGATGTGGCTCAAAGCGTATCCCAGGGCCATCGTGGCCGACGGACGGAGCGACACAATAATATCGGCGGAAGTCCGCGACTACAACGGCCGCGCCGTTCCCGACGGCACCCAGGTGGACTTCACCGCCACCAGAGGTATTATCGAGCGCAGCGCCCGCACCTCCGCCGGCGTGGCCAGAGTCCGTCTCCAGAGCTCTCTGGATGTTTGCACCTCCGTTGTCTCCGCCGTGGTCATCGGTACCAACGCCGTGGCCCAGATGCGGATAGACTTCCTCGCCCCCGGCACGGAAATGTTTGACGAGTCCTTCATTTCCATCAACGCCAAGGGGTACCTGGCCTACGACATGAACCGCATGCTCATAAACGCGGAAGACGGCGTTGAGGTGCGTTCTCGGGGCCTTGAGATTTCCGCCTATTCCGCCCAGATGGAGGCCCGGCGGTCCATAATCCGCGCCAGAGCCAAAATGGGCGGCGAGAACATCGTCCTGAGGCGCGGCAACAAACGCCTTGAGGCCAGTCTGCTCTATTACGATTTCATGAACATGAGCGGCTACATCATCACCCCCGTGGACGACGGCGCCAAGCGCCTCAAGTTCCGGGCCAGAGACTTCTACACCGAGCCTTACAACGAGGATGACGAGGAAGATTCCCTGGCGGCCCTCAAGGAAAAGGCGTCGAAGAACGCCGCCAAGGACGAGGGCAAAAAGAGCGAGAAGAAGTCGAAGAAATCGGAAAAGTCGGAAAAGAGCAAAGAGGAAACCAAAACCGAGGAAGCCATCGCCAAGACGGACGCGGCGGCGGCTGAAGCGGCCAAGGAACCGGAGCGCCCGGTTCGCAAGCAGCGCAAAGACAACTTCCGTTATCTGCCGGACGATGAGGAGTCTATCTACATCAAGGCGAAAACCATCATCGTGAAGCCGGAAGAGGAAGTCAAGTTCAAAAAGGCGGAGTTCTACATGCTGAATAAGCGGCTGGTGAGAATGCCCCTCTATGCCGAACCTCTTCGGGGCGGCCGCCGGGGCGTCAACCAGGTCATCAGCTACGGTCAGGGCGGTCTGGCGCTCAATATTCCCGTCTACTACTCCCTCACCAACTCCACCACCGGCGCCATGCACATCAAGAAGGGCAACTCCAAGGGTTGGGGCGCCGGCACCGGCAAGTCTCCCTGGCAGCTGGACTTCGTTCAGGACTACAACATCGGCGCCGCCACCGAAGGCACCGTTACCTTCGAGAACGTGACCCACAGCAAGGAGTGGGGCCTCAGTTGGAACCAGCGGAAGGAGCTGTCCCACAACGAGCGGCTCTACACCTATCTGGACTTTCCCCGCCACGACAGCCTCTACGCCAGCGCCGACTTCACCAAGTCTCTGGAAAAACACACCTGGAACATGAGCGTCAGGGGCAACCACATGACCACCCCGAACGATACCTATTACGCTTCCACTTATATCCGCAGTGTTGCGAAACCCATCTTCAACGACCACGTGAGCTACATCTACGACGCCAGAGCCAACTACAACACCGGCATCACCGACGCCGGACGGACCAAATTCGGCACCGGTCTGGGTTTGCAGCTCTACGGTAAGCAGTTGAATCTGAGTGAAAACACAAGCGTGTCCACATCCTTCTCCGCCAGCCGCAACTTCGGCGCCAACGACGACACTCTTCTGTGGGGCAACGTGGGCCTCTATCAGAGTTTCGGCGCCAAGGGCAGAGTTTCGCTTAATTACAACTACACCCACGACAAGGGCAAGTATATTCCCCCCCAAAACCGACAGACCCTCACCACGGATATGAGCTGGAACCCCACGCGGAAGCTGGAGCTTTACGGCAACGCCACCTACGGCCTGGGCGACGGCGATCTCAGCGCCTTCTGGGAAGCCAACTACACCTTCCTGCCCGGTTGGCGGCTGCGGCTCTTCGGCAACGCCCAGCACTATTCCGGCTGGTCGGGACACATCATCGAGGTGGGCATAGCCAAGTATATCGCCGGCCACGAGGTCATGCTCCTCTGGGGCTCCGACACGGACAAGGTGCGCCTTGAGTTCAACGCCGCGTCATTCTGACATGAAACGATTCGAGTTAGTTTCCGATTACAGGCCCACCGGCGACCAGCCGCAGGCCATAGACGCTTTGGCCGCGGGCATAGAGACGGGCGAGAAGTTCCAGACCCTTGTGGGCGTCACCGGTTCCGGCAAGACCTTTACCATGGCCAATGTGATTGAGCGGGTCCAGAGGCCCACCCTTGTCCTGGCTCACAACAAGACCCTGGCTGCCCAGCTTTGCGGCGAGTTTCGGGAGTTCTTCCCCCACAACGCGGTGGAGTACTTTGTCAGCTACTACGACTACTATCTGCCGGAGTCGTATATTCCCCAGACAGACACCTTCATCGAGAAGGACTCCTCCGTGAACGACGAGATCGACCGTCTCCGCCACTCCGCCACCCAGGCTGTTCTTGAGCGCCGGGATGTGATTGTGGTGGCCTCCGTCAGCTGCATCTACGGCATCGGCTCAAAAGAGGATTACACCGAAAGCGTTATTCGTTTCAAAGTGGGGGAGTGCTACGACAGGGACGAGCTTCTGCGGAAACTGGTTCACATGCAGTTTAACCGCAACGACATTGCCCTGGACAGAGGCATGTTCCGGGTTCGGGGCGACATTTTGGAGCTTCAGGGCGCGGAGGATGAGCGCATAACCCGCATAAGTTTCTTCGGCGACGAGGTGGAGAACATCAGGATTATCGATCCGGTGACCGGTGAGATCGTGACGGACCTTGACGCGGTGCCGGTGTATCCCGCCACCCACTTCGTTATGGCCGCCGACAAGATGGAACGGGCCCTCAAAGAGATTGAGGCGGAGATGCTGGACAGGATTGAGTTCTTCCGCAAGCACGACAAACTGTTGGAAGCACAGCGCATTGAGCAGCGCACCCGCTTCGACATGGAGATGATTAAGGAGCTGGGTTACTGCAGCGGCATCGAAAACTACTCCCGCATTCTTGACGGCAGAGCTCCGGGGAGCACGCCCCATACCTTGGTGGAGTATTTCCCCCGGGACTTCCTGCTTTTTATCGACGAGAGCCACCAAAGCGTGCCCCAGCTGGGCGCCATGTACGCCGGCGACAGATCCCGCAAGGAGACGCTGGTTGACTACGGCTTCCGGCTCCCCTCGGCATTGGACAACAGACCCCTGCGGTTCAACGAGTTCGAGTCCCTGATTAATCAGGTTGTGTTCGTCTCCGCCACGCCGGGACCCTATGAGGAATCCCACTCAACGGCCAAGGTGGAGCAGATTATCCGGCCCACGGGGCTTCTCGATCCCAAGATCGACGTTCGGCCCACGGAGGGGCAGATCGACAATCTTATCGGCGAGATAAACGCTCGTGTGGAGCGGAAAGAGCGGGTTCTGGTTACCACTCTCACCAAGAAGATGGCGGAGGACCTGAGCGAGTACCTGGAGGATTTGAACATTCGGGTGCGGTATCTCCACTCGAGCATAAAGACTTTGGAACGCACGGAGATTTTGCGGGATTTGCGTCTGGGCGTGTTCGACGTTTTGGTGGGCATCAACCTCTTGCGCGAGGGTCTGGACCTGCCGGAGGTGTCCCTGGTTGCCGTTCTGGACGCGGACAAGGAGGGCTTTTTGCGCTCCGAGACGTCGTTGATTCAGACCATCGGCAGAGCGGCCCGAAACGTGGACGGCAAGGTCATCATGTACGCCGACACGGTCACCGGCTCCATGCAAAGGGCCATCGATGAGACAAATCGGCGGCGGACCATTCAGAACCGCTACAACGAGGAGCATGGAATAGTGCCGAAGACCGTTGTGAAGGATATCAGAGACATCATCGAGGCGCCGGATGTGGGCGCGCCCAAAGACCCCAACGCCGCGGTGCCTCTCTACACTCCCGACAGCCCCGAGGAGTTGGAGAAGTTGGTGTCCAAGATGGAAAAGGACATGAAGCGGGCCGCGAAGGCTCTGGATTTCGAGACCGCGGCGGCGCTTAGAGACGAGATAGCGAGACTTAAGAGTTTCTTCAGAGAATAGCGATATCGGACGGGATTGAAAAATTCCGTCTTTTTTTCGGCCCGATATTGACACCGTGTCAGAATAGGTGTATAATATTTGTATAATGACACCGTGTCAGAATAGAAGGTAGAAGCTATGCCGAAAGGATCTCCGAAATTGACGGCCGCCCGCCGGGAAGAGATAATAAACGCCTGTGAGCGTCTCTACGAAACCGTTGGTTTTAAGGATATAACGCTAAAGGACATAGGAGAGGAAACCCGGTTTACGCGGACTTCCGTCTACAACTATTTCAACACAAAAGAAGAGATATTTTTGGCTCTTTTCAAGCGCGAATATGATCGTTGGAACGATGATTTGGAAGCTCTTCTGCGCGCTGAAGGTAAACTTTCCGATGAGGAATTGGCTGATCGGATTGCCCGAACGGTGGAAAGCCGGGGCAGACTGCTGAGGCTGTTGTCCATGAATATATATGACATGGAAACGCACAGCAGTCCGGAGGCTCTGGTTTCCTTTAAGCGATCCTACGGAAAGTCTTTGGAAAATATGGATCTTATTCTGAGAAAGTTCCGTCCGGAGATGAGTGTTGAAAGAAGAGGGGTTTTTGTCAGATTGTTTTTTCCCTTTATGTTCGGGATATATCCCTACACATCTCTTACGGACAAACAAAAGGCGGCTATGGAAGAAGCCGGAATAAACCCTAATCTTAAAACCGTGTATGAACTGACAAAAGAGTATTTGATAAAACTGCTTTCAGCGAAATAAAGCGGAAATTTACGATGCGAAAAACCGTTGCGGTTTGCGCGGAAAGAATCGGATATGAAAAAAGATATTATGATTGTTACCGGTGCGGGACAGATAAGTTTGGCCATAGCCCGCAGAGTCGGTTTCGGCAAAAAGATTTTCCTGGGCGACAAGCGGTTTGCCAACGCCGAAACCGTCGCGAGTATAATGACCGATACCGGTTTTGATGTGACCGCCGTTGAGACGGATATATCGTCGCCGAAAAGCGTGAAAGTTCTTGTTGAGACCGCGGCGGATTACGGCGACGTGAAATATTTTGTAAACGGTGCCGGTGTATCCCCATCACAAGCTCCCGTCGAAACCGTATTGAAGGTGGATTTGTACGGCACGGCGGTTTTGCTTGAGGAGGTGGGTAAAGTCATCGCCGAAGGCGGGGCGGGTGTCACGATTTCAAGCCAATCCGGCTGGCGTATGCCCCAACTTACCGCCGAAGAGGACAGGCTGTTAGCGACTACGCCTACCGAGGAGCTTCTCGCTTTGGATATTCTTCAGCCAAAGAATATTCGGGATACTCTTCACGCTTATCAATTGGCGAAGCGTTGCAACGAAAAGCGTGTGATGTATGAATGCGTTCGCTGGAGCGAGCGCGGAGCCAGACTCAATGCCGTAGCCCCGGGCATTATCGTAACCCCGCTGGCAAGAGACGAGTTTAACGGCCCGAGAGGTGATTTTTACAAAAACATGTTCGCTAAATGTCCTGCCGGAAGACCGGGTACCGCGGATGAGATCGCGTCCGTGGCGGAGTTGCTTTTGAGTGACGCAGGTTCTTTCATAACCGGTTCGACGTTTTTAGCTGACGGCGGTGCCACGGCATCGTATTATTACGGTCCTCTGAGACCGAAAGGAGATATAAAATGACAATTGAACAATTGACGGCAAAAGAACAAATCAGAGAAGTTATCGACAGGTTTTCGAACCTTGAATGTGATGTCCACGCGCAGATTCCGCTATTTACGAAGGATGTGCGGGTGCGGGTGTACATGGGAGGACAGCTTGCCATGGATATCAGCGGTGTCGAAGATCTCGAGAGACAGTTCGGGGCTTTTACCGTGGGCGTGGAAGCCTCTTGCCATATGAACGGCCAGCAGGTGATAGAACTTGACGGTGACAGAGCTACCGATGTTCACTACTGCAGAGCGGTCCTTGTTACCGTAGAAGACGGAAAGAAGTATTTTTCCGATAACTATATCCGCTATAAGGACACATTGGTTTGTCGGGACGGAAAGTGGCTCATAAGCGAACGGGAGCAGCATTTTGTCATATCCGAGCGACGGCTCATGGATGCGTAAGATCGCTTGCGGATAGGTTCTTTCAAGGCTTCGGACTTCGAGACCGATTGTTTATGGTCAGAATAGGAAGCGAGCGTAAAACGTTAAAAACCGATTTCCGAATAACTTACGCGGAGGATAACAATGGCCGAAAATCTTATTATCTACTATTCTCGAGCGGGTGAAAACTACGTAAACGGGAACATCGTGAACTTAAAAAAAGGGAATACCGAAATCGCGGCGGAGTATATTCAAAAAGCCGTGGGCGGCGACCTGTTAAAAGTCGAGACCGTCAAGGAGTATGACGCCGACTATTATCGCTGTATAGAAGAAGCCAAAAAGGAACTGGCCGAAAACGCCCGTCCGGAGATTAAGTTTTGCCCGGAGAGCATAGACGGTTACGACAATATAGTTGTTGCCGGTCCCTGTTGGTGGGGTACATATCCCTGTGCTGTGTTTACTCTTTTGGAAAAGTTCGATTTTACCGGTAAGAAAGTCTTTCCGGTTATGACCCACGAGGGCAGCGGACTGGGCGGGGCGGTCAATTCCCTGCGCAAGTACTGCCGAGGCGCCGAGGTGGGCGAAGGTCTGGCGGTTCACGGAGCCGAGACCGCGAAGTCGGAAAAAACAATCACCGCTTGGGCAAAGAGAAATCTGTTATGAAAACAGACGCTGTTGTTGCGGTTTGCCGATGCCTCAAAAGACATTTTAAGGCGTAATTCTTCGGCTGCAAAACATATTTCGTTCTCCGGGAGAAGCAAAGTGATAGTGCGGAAATATGCGAAAAATGACCTGCCGGATATGATTCGTATCTGGAACGATATTGTGGAGGAGGGCATCGCCTTTCCCCAGGAGGAGACGCTGACCGCCGAAAGCGGCGCGGAGTTCTTCGCAGGTCAAAGTCACTGCGGCGTGGCGTTCATTGACGACAAGGTGGTGGGACTCTACATTCTCCACCCCAACAACGTGGGCCGCTGCGGCCATATCTGCAACGCCAGCTACGGTGTCGATTCCGCCCTGCGGGGCAAGCATATCGGGGAAGCGTTGGTTACGGATTGTCTCGTCAGGGCGAAAGAACTCGGCTTTCGGGTTTTGCAATTCAACGCCGTGGTGGAGACCAATTACGGAGCCAGACACCTCTACGAAAAGCTGGGCTTCAAACAGCTTGGGGTTATCGACGGCGGCTTCAGAACGAAAGACGGCTCCTACGTGAACATTTGTCCCTATTATAAAACGCTGTGAAAGGAAATCGCCATGAATAAGATGATAGGCTACTGCGGTCTCGACTGCGAAAAGTGCGACGCCTATATCGCCACGAAGAATAACGACAACGAGCTGCGGGCGAAAACCGCGGAGGAGTGGTCGAAACTGAACGGTGTGCCCATCGCGCCCAAGCATATCAACTGCCAAGGCTGCAAAACCCGGGGCATAAAGACCCTGTTTTGCGACAAGATGTGCGAGATTCGCAAGTGCGCCATGAAAAAGAAGCTCGACAGCTGCGGCGAGTGCGAAAGTTTCGAGAGCTGCGAGGCTTTGAAGCCCGTTCTCGATAACAACCCCGACGCCCTCGAAAACCTTAAAAACGGAGGGTAAAATTTATGAAAAAAGCGTTGTTTGTTCTTTTGTGCCTTGTTTGCGCCGGACTGTGCCGCGCCGAGTCGGCGGTGGTGTATTTTTCCGCCACCGGAACCACCAAGGCGGTGGCGGAAAAGATTGCCGGCGTCACCGGAGCGGATTTGTATGAGATTATTCCGCTTCGAGCGTACACCAAAGAAGATTTGAACTACCGGGATGAGAACAGCCGCTGTTCGAAAGAGCACAAAGACCCGGACGCCCGCCCGAAAATCGGCGGCAAAGCCTTTGACATCGGCGCCTACGACGTGATATACTTGGGATATCCCATTTGGTGGGGCGTCGCTCCCCGAATCGCGGAAACATTCGTCGAATCATACGATTTCGCGGGCAAGATAATCATGCCTTTCTGCACCTCCGGCAGCAGCCCCATCGGCGACAGCGCCAAACTGCTGGCAGAGCGCGCCGGGAGCGGAACGTGGCTTGAGGGTGAGCGCCTCGACGGAAAGATTTCCGAGGCGGATTTGCGGATTCGGACCGCGGCTTGGAAGAAGAGTATCGAAGGGGTTAAAAAAACATCCCTTAGGAGCGGCAGTATGAAAAAGAAAATTACCCAAACCGCGGGCAGAGACAATCTCGGCGATTTTGCCCCGCTCTTTGCCCATCTGAACGACGATGTATTGTTCGGTGAAGTGTGGAACGACGAGTCCGTAAGCGTAAAGACCCGGTGCGTAATCACCGTTGTTTGTCTTATGGCGAGCGGCATTACCGATTCCTCCCTTACGTACCATTTGGAAAACGCCAAAAAGAACGGCGTCACCAAGGATGAAATCGCGGGAATAATCACCCACGCCGCCATGTATTGCGGCTGGCCCAAGGCTTGGGCCGTGTTCCGATTGGCGAAAGACGTTTGGAACGAGGAAAGTGCGCCTCTCACGGACAAGGACAGATATCAAAACACGATATTTTTCCCCATAGGCGAGCCCAACGACGCTTACGCGAAGTATTTCGTGGGGCGGAGCTACCTTGCTCCTCTGTCAGCGGCTCAGGTTCCCGTTTACAACGTGACCTTCGAGCCGGGCTGCCGCAACAATTGGCACGTTCACAAGGCCTCTGAGGGCGGCGGTCAGATGCTCATATGCGTGGGCGGCAGAGGATATTATCAAGAATGGGGCAAAGACGCGGTGGAGATGACTCCCGGCACCGTCGTGAACATTCCCGCCGGCGTGAAGCACTGGCACGGAGCCGCAGCCGACTCATGGTTCTCGCATCTCGCTCTCGAAATTCCCGGCAAGAACACTTCCAACGAGTGGCTGGAGCCGGTATCCGACGAGGATTACAACAAGCTTAAATAAGGAGGCGTTATGAGTAAAGTATTGGTCGCTTATTTCAGCGCGAGCGGCGTTACGGCGCGATTGGCGGAAACCTTGGCAAAGGCCGTAGGGGGCGATTTGTTTGAGATTAAACCCGCCGTGCCCTACACCGACGCCGACCTCAATTGGATGGACAAAACAAGCAGAAGCACCCTTGAGATGAAAGATCGCTCCTGCCGTCCGGAAATCGGAGAGAAACTTTCGAACATGGCGGACTACGACGTGGTGTTTGTGGGATTTCCCGTTTGGTGGTACAGAGAACCCTCGATTATCGACACCTTTGTTGAGGAGTACGACTTCGGAGGCAAAACTTTGGTACCCTTCGCCACATCCGGAGGCAGCGGCATCGGCGACAGCGGGGAGAATATGGCAAAACTCGCTCCCGGCGCGAAAGTGGACGCCGGCAAGAAGTTTTCCGCTTCCGCTTCGGAATCGGAACTTCGGGACTGGGCGTCGAAGTGGATTTGAGAAAAGTTATCCGTTTTCATCGGGCTTCGATGGCGGATAGTATCGATAAAAATTTACCCTTATGACGGTAAGAGAGGATTTCGGTAAATGAAAAAATTCGGATTTGTTTTAATTGTGTTGTCGGTTCTTTTCCTGTGCGCGGGATGCGACATCCCGAATCTTAAAAAGGAGGCCGCCGCGCCGCCGCCGGAGAAGCCCAAGCACAATGTTCTCGTTGTATGCTTCTCCGCCACGGGTACCACCAAATCCATCGGCAAGCGCATTGCCAAGATGACCGGGGGCACTTTTTACGAAATCCGCCCGGCGAAGCCCTATACCACCGCGGACCTTGATTGGCATAACCCCAACAGCCGTTCCTCCAGGGAGATGAAGGACGAGCAGTGCCGCCCGGACCTTGAGAGCGACATCATCGGCTTCTCCGACTACGATGTGATATATATGGGTTATCCTATTTGGTGGGGCGAGGCTCCGAAGATTATGTACACCTTCGCGGAGCGGCAGAAGTTTACCGGCAAAACCGTTGTGTCTTTCTGCACATCCGGCAGCAGTCCCATCGGCGACAGCGCCAAGAACCTGGAAAAGGTGGCAATCGGCGGCATGTGGCTTGAGGGTGTTCGGTTTGGCGCTCATCCCACCGACGCGGAACTTCAGGCTTTGATAAACACCGTAAAATAGGATATGCGTTACGAAAACACACGGGCCGCCCGATTCGTCGAGCGGCCCAACAGATTTGTGGCGGTGGTTGAGACGGACGGGGCTTGGGAGACGGTCCACGTGAAAAACACGGGGCGGTGCAAAGAGCTCCTTCTGCCCGGGGCGGAGGTTGTTCTCGCCCTCGGCAATAACCCCAATCGAAAAACCCGTTACGATTTGATTGCCGTCCGGAAGCCGAATTTCGGCTGGGTGAACATTGACAGTCATGCTCCCAACAAGGTTGTGGCGGAGTGGCTGGCGGCCCGTCCGAAGCCCTTCGGGGACATCGATGTCATAAAGCCGGAGCACACCTTCGGCAAGTCCAGAGTTGATTTTTACATGGAGGGACCGGGACGGCGGATTCTCCTTGAGGTGAAGGGCTGCACGCTGGAAA
>JAGDDM010000281.1 GCA_017958015.1 Abditibacteriota bacterium
CCCTATTCCCTATGAAAAAAAATATTACCTCATTCCCCGAAATTTTAAAGGGAATGAGGTCTTTTTAAATTGCGTATCCGGTATAAATCCGGTATAATATAATATATATATAGTGAGTTTAAAAGAAAAGACAGGAGGATTTTTAAAATGAGTCTTTCCCCCAGCCCCGGCAACGCGATTTCCGTTGAAATTCGCTACGAAAACACCGTGGGCAAACTTTCCGAAATATCCAAGGTCATCGCCGAAGTCGGCGGCGACATCAGCCTCATCGACGTCATCACCACCGACAGAAAGTTCATCACCCGCCGCTTCAGAATCAACGCGGCGAGCGTTGACCACGCCAAGCAGATAGAAGACGCTCTCCGGGCGGTGGCGGGAGCCGAAGTTCTGGACGTCTACGACTGCACCTTCAAGGTTCACGAAGGCGGCAAGATCACCGTTGAGTCCACCTGCAAGGTTGACAACGCGGACGCTCTGTCCATGGCTTACACTCCCGGTGTGGCGCGAGTCTGCAAAGCCATTCAGGCTGAGCCCGCCCTGGCGGACAAGTACACCATCAAGGGTCACACCGTGGCGGTTGTCACCGACGGCACCGCCGTTTTGGGCCTGGGTTCCATCGGCGCCGGAGCAGGTATGCCGGTTATGGAAGGCAAAGCCGTTCTCTTCAAGGAGTTCGGCGGCGTCGACGCTTTCCCCATCTGCCTCGATGTGGACGACCCCAAGAAGATTATCGAGTGCACCAAGGCTCTGGAGCCCAACTTCGGCGGCATCAACCTTGAGGACATCAAGGCGCCGGCCTGCTTCGAGGTTGAGCGAGAGCTCACCAAGATGATGGACATCCCGGTATTCCACGATGACCAGCACGGCACAGCCACCGTTGTGGGCGCCGCTTTCCTCAACGCCATCAGACTCACCGGCAAGAAGCCGGAGAACATCAGACTGGTTGTTTCCGGAGCGGGCGCCGCGGGCCTCACCTGCACCCGCATTCTTCAGTCCCTGGGAATCAAGGACATCATCGTCTGCAACTCCAAGGGCACCATGTACGACGGCAAGCCCGGACTCACCGTTCCTCAGCAGTGGCTGGCGGAGCGCACCAACGCCGAGAAGCTGGATTGCTCTTTGAAGGAATCTTTGAAGGGCGCCGACATGTTCTTGGGCCTTTCCGTGGCGAACATCCTCACCAGAGAGGATATCCTCACCATGAACAAGGATCCCTTCATCTTCTCCTTGGCGAACCCCACTCCCGAGGTTCCGCCGGAAGAAGTGGCGGACTACGCTTCCATCATCGCCACCGGTCGTTCCGACTACGCCAACCAGATTAACAACGTGCTCTGCTTCCCCGGCCTCTTTAAGGGACTCCTTACGGCCGGCGCCAAGAAAGTCACGAGAGAGATGCAACTGGCAGCGTGCCACGCCATCGCCAATGTCATCCCTCAGGACGAGCTTCGAGCGGACTACATCATCCCCTCCGTCTTCGACGAGAGAGTCAGCCCCGCGGTTTCCGAAGCGGTTTACAAAATCGCCACGGATCCCAACGCGCCTCAGACACCGCTCTACTTTGAGTTTTAAAACTTTTTTCGGGCGGTTTAAAGCAACCGCTCGAAAAACCGAGATTACACAAAAATATCATAAAAATATAACGGAAATTTCATTGTATTCCGTGTGTTTTCTGTTATAATATATATGTTTGTGTAACCTACTGTAAAGAGGAGAAGACAAATGATATCACTTTACGAGAAATTAAAAACGATGACAAAAACAGTTGAAATCCTGCTTGCGGCATCCGCTATCTTCGCGCTGGCGGCCACGAGCGCTTCCGCGTTCTACATCAGAGCCCAGGGTTCGAGCGAAGGCAATAACGCTTACGGTACGATTATGCGTTATACCAACGAACAGGACAGACCCGACATTCACCTGACCGAAGAGCAGATGCTGAACCCCTACGAAGTTATCGCGATTTACGACGGCGAGTACAACACTTCCGACCCCACCGATCACGATACTCCCACTTTGGGCCCCGACGGAAACCTGCTCATCTCCAAGGTAGACTCCGATTTGTCCACCGAAGAGATAAACTTCGCGGCTTTCGTCTTTGAGGGAATGGGTGAGGACAACCCCGAACCCCCCACCACGCCTTTCACCGTTAAGTTCTTCGGTGCCGGCAACTACAATCAGGATATCGTCGGCAAGACTTTCTACGTCTACGTAGACAACGTCATTTCCGGCAGTTTCGTGTGGAACGAAGATTTCCTCAGCGCTTCGAACCCCGCTTTTGAGTACACATTCAACAATGTGGCGAACATGATCGGTATCGAGAACGCGGTTATCATTACTCTTTCCACCGGCACTCCTCACTATCCCGACGGAACCGAGATTCCCGAGCCCGCGTCCTACGCTTACGCTCTCATGGGTGTCGCCACCGTCGCCGGTATGAAGAGAAGAACCATCAAAAAGTAAGTGATATTAAAAATATAAAGCTCCCGAAAGGGAGCTTTTTTTGTAACGGAAAGCCGCCCTCGTCAGAGAGCGGCTTCGGTTCTTATTCGGGATTGATTATGTCTTTTATTATATATTTCGGTCGGTGTTTCGTCTCAAGGTAGACCTTGCCCACGTATTCGCCCACAATGCCTATCATAAGAAGCCGCAGCACCCCCAGGAACCATATGGAGACGGAGAGTGACGCCCAGCCGGGAACGGTGTTGCCCTGCATGTGGCGGACGATAGAGTAGATGAGAATAACAACGCTGACCAGCAGAGCGAATCCGGAAAGACTCAAAGCCATCCGTATGGGCTTCACACTGAAGGAGGTTATGCCCTCGAAGGCCAGGGCCAGC
>JAGDDM010000282.1 GCA_017958015.1 Abditibacteriota bacterium
ACTGCCCCAAGGTGGAGAAGGTCTACATGCGCCCTGTGAGTTACGAAAAGACGAAAATGTACGAAGACAAAGGATTTATCCTCCGGTTCGACGCCGCGATGGCGGAGAAAAAAATCCCGGTGGTCACTCCGGTGCCGGGAACGCGTCTTGTTATCGACGGCGTGACGATTGAGATCCTGCGGGTGTATAATCCCGAAATAAAGGTGAATCTGGGCAACAATTCAAGCACCGTTTACAGAATCGGCGACTCAAGCCGTTCCGTTATTTTCCTGGGGGACCTGGGCGTTGAGGGCGGCAAAGAGCTTCTGGCCATGTACGGCGACAAACTGAAGTCCGACTACTGCCAGATGGCCCACCACGGCCAGAACGGCGTCACCAAAGACGTGTACGCCGCCATCGCCCCCAAGGTCTGCCTCTGGCCCACACCACTGTGGCTGTGGGAAAACAATCAGGGCGGCGGCTATAACACCGGCCCCTGGTCCACCTTCGAGACCCGCAGATGGATGGATGAGTTGGGAGTAAAGACACACTACGTTGCAAAGGACGGGATTTCGGAAATTAAATAAGACGCGGATTGTATAATCCTTCGGCGTGAGCCGAACACTTTCTCCGATTCCCGATAATAAAGGACAATACAATGAACATACCGCGCGCCGACAAAACACAATTCCCCATTACCCGGGAGATTGCCCGGGAGGGAATAGTTCTGCTTAAAAACGATAACAACGCTCTGCCTCTCACCGGCGGAAAGATTGCCCTGGCCGGCAACGGGGCTGAAAAGCTCATTCCCGGCGGCACCGGCAGCGCCCAGGTGAACGTGGAGCATATAGCAACGATACCGGAAGCCCTGACGGAAGCGGGGGTGGACTTTGAGCTCTGCGGCAGGGATGCCTTGGCGAAATCCGACGCGGAAACCGCTCTCCTTGTCTTCACCCACAACTCCGGCGAGGGCGGCGACAGATACCCGGAAAAGGGCGATTGGTTCATCTCCGAGGAAAACGAGTCCCTCCTGAAGACGGCGGCGGGGAAGTTCCGCAAGATTATAGTTGTTCTCAACGTTCCCTGCGTGATTGACACGAGCTGGGTTGACAAGTACCCGGTGGACGCCGTTCTTTTGCCCTATCAGCCCGGTCAGTGGGGCGCCTACGCCATCGCGGACGTGCTCACGGGGAAGGTGAACCCCTCCGGCAAGACGGTGGACACCTGGGCGAAGGACATAAACGACTACCCCTCCACGGCCAACTTCCAACAGAAACTGCGGACGGTGAACTACGAAGAGGACATCTTTGTGGGCTACCGCTATTTCTCCACCTTCGACCCGGAATACAAAAAAGTCCGCTACCCCTTCGGCTTCGGCCTTTCCTACACCACCTTCGACATGGAGGTCGTCGGTTTCGCTTTCGGCGACGGAATAGAGGCAAGCGTCAAAGTCACAAACACCGGCAAAGTCCCCGGCAAGGAAGTTGTGCAAATCTATTGCAAAGCCCCTCAGGGCAAGTTGGGCAAAGCGGCCATGGTGCTCACCGCTTTCGGCAAGACGAAACTTTTGGCTCCCGGCGAGTTTCAGGTGGTGGATTTGGCCTTCGACCACTACGCCTTCGCCTCCTACGACGACACCGGCAAAACCGGCTACAGGTCCTGCTACGTCCTTGAGGAGGGTGTCTACGAGTTTTATGTGGGCAGTTCCGTGAGGGACGCGCGCCTCGCCGCCTCCCATAAAGCGGACGAGTGTATCGTTTTGAAACAGCTTTCCGAACGGCTGACGCCCACAAAGCTGCCGAAAGTCCTCCGAGGGGACGGAAGTTACGAAAAACTTTCCGACTACGACGGTATTTCCGACAAAATCGCAAACATCAGAGACGGCTTCGGTATTCTCCGGGTTGAGGACGCCCTTGACGGTCCCGACCGTTTCGCTTTCGAGCATTTCGAGAACGGCAGTCACGGATATCTGGAGTGCGCCATCACCTACGGCAACGCTTACAGCCTCACCTACAAATTGAACGTTGAAAAGGCGGGCAAATACTTCGTTCGGTTCCGCTGTTTCAACGGCGAAAAGGTAACCCGCCCTAACTTCGCCGACCTCATTGTGAACGGCAAAAAGGCGAATCTCGATCTCACCTGCGAGCCCACCGGCGACTTCAGCTGGGACAGCAGAAACCCGGTGTTCGTGAATGTCGACGGCGGCGCGGCGGATCTCCCCGCCGGAGAGGTCGATCTCACTTTCGCCCACAATGAGGGCAACGGCATCCGCACGGCTTTCATAATGTTCGCGGAAAAGAAAGAGGACTTGGATGCTTTTGAGGCGGCCAATCCCCATCTTTTCAATACGATTGCCCGTATCGACGAGTCGAAACTTAGCGGCGGCTCCGATAAGGGCATTACTCCCGATGACGTCAAGGCAAATCCGGATTTGCTTGAGGACTTCGTTGAGCAATTCTCCGACAAGGAGCTGGCGGAGGTGGTGACTCTCCACACCCGGGAAGTGCCGGGCACCTGCAGCTCCATAGGTCGGGTTGACAGGCTGGGATTTTCCGGTCTCCACACCTTCGACGGTCCCTGCGGCGTGCGCATGAACGACAGCGACTCCACCGCCGTGGCCTGGCCGGCG
>JAGDDM010000283.1 GCA_017958015.1 Abditibacteriota bacterium
GCGTTGCCCTCGGTGATGTTTGCCTGGGTCCTGAGGGGCAGAAAGTCTATCTTTTTGTTGACGATTCGCTCCGTCTCCCGCAGGGTTTGGCTTTCGGCTATCCAAAGGGCGGTTTTGGCCACGCTGACGGCGAAGTCGTTTATCTCTATGCCGTAAAATTGATCTATCTTCACCTTTATGGGGTCGATTGTCTCGTCCGCCATGGTAATTTGGAACTTCATTATGTGGGCGAGGGCTTTGTTTTCAAGCCGCCGCAGCTCCAGATATGTCTCCGTCAAAAAGTTGCCGCTGCCGCAGGCCGGGTCCAGAAAACGCAGGCTTGCCAGTTTGCTTTGGAAAGTCTGATACTTAACCACGTTTTTGGCGGTTTTCTCAATCTCCTCCAGCTCCGCCTTGAGGTCATCCAGAAACAGGGGGTCTATCACCTTGCGGATATTCTCTATGCTGGTGTAGTGCATACCCCCGCTTCGGCGGGTGTCGGGGTTAAGGGTGCTTTCGAACACGGCGCCGAAAATGGTGGGGTCTATCTTTGACCAGTCGAACTTGGCGCCCGCCTCGTCGGTTAAAATCTTTTTCGTCTCATCGGAAATCCGTTTCGGCATCTTCAAACCGTCGTCGGTAAAGAGACCGCCGTTGACGTAGGGGAAACACTCCAAATCGTCATCAACGCCTTGGCGCTGTCCCTCGGGAGTGGAGAGAACGTAAAAGAGTCGGGAAAGCATGGAGGAAAGATACTTGGCGGGAACTTCCCGCACAAAGTCGGTGAACATGTCCTTGGCGTCGAAAAGACCGCTGTCCTCGGCGTAGAGACAGAAAACAAGGCGCACGCAGAGTTTATTGAGGGCGTTTTGCACCTCCGCCGTGTCCCGCTCCTCCTCGTCGTAGGAGTTGTAGAGAGCGGAATAGAGTTTGCCCACAATCTCGCCCGCCTGCACCGACACTTCCGTCTCGTCTTTTTTGAGATTCGCCGCTTCGGGGTCGGTGAAAAGGGTTACGAGGTAGTTGTATTTCGTCTCCAGCTCCTCAAGGGCTATTTCAACAACGTTCTTCTCCGGCTCCGATGTGTTCATGTCATAGACCCGGAGGGATTTGATGTTGCAGGTGATGATGTAGCGGGCTTTTTCGTCGTAGGGCAGATTGTCGTTGTAACGCTTTGCCTGCCCGTAGGGGGTGAGGGTTTTGCCGTCCTCCTGCCGCTCCGTGTCGGCGAGGTTTACCCAGGAACTTTTGTTCTCAACGAGAATCTTCGTCTCGGGGTAGTAGAGGTCGATGCGCTTTGTGAAGCCCCCTATTTTGACACGCTTCTCCGGAGCGGGCTTCGGCCGCTCCGAGGGGTCGAACAGGGCTTCCGTCAAATCCCGCCAGTATTCCCGAGCGGATTGGTCCTCGCTGTATGAGGGCTCCTTTGTCCACTCTTTCACAAACTTCGCAATGTCTCTTTTGATTTCCGAATCTCTTTTTGCCATTATCTGATAATCCTTTCTTCGTTTTCGGTGTCGAGGCTGCCTCTCACGCTCACAACGTCCCCCACTTTCGCCTCGGTTGTTCCGGCGACTTTGATTCCGCTTACGCCGTCGGTGACGTAATAACATTCGGCGAATACGGCGGTGACGGTGACATCCGGCATATAGAGAGCTGTGCCGTCGGCGGCGCGTCTGGCGGCCGTGGGCGAAAGCTCAAGGGCGGAAACGTAGGGTCCCAATGTGAGGGAGCCGTTCTCCGCGCCCGCCGAGTTGAAGCCCCGGAAGGTGACGTATTTCGGCTCATCCGTGAGCGCGCATGTGAAAGTTCCCCCGTCCCAGCGTGTTTCGACGCCGCCGCAGGATACCAGGTAATACTCAACGGTGCCCGCGCCGAATCCTCCCACGGCGGTGAAATCAACGGCGGAAGCCCCGGCCTTCACCGCCACGGTTTCGGTTGTGGGAGGCGCCGAAAGGGTGACGGCCCTCGCTGTGGAAGCGGCGTTAATGCTCATCAGGGGTCCGGCGGTTGATTTGGCTCGGCGGCTGACGGCCGTGTTGGGCAAAAGTCCGGTTTCGGGCACCGCCGGTCCGTCGTAGCCCACCGCCGTCACCGCGTCGCCGTCAAGAACGGCAAATCCGGTGCCGTTGTCACTGTTGTCCCGCATTGTCCAGAGAACGGAGGAGTCCGTCACCTCCGCCGCCCTCAAATTGCTCGGACCGGCGGGAGGTCTGGCGGCGAAAACCGCGTCGTCGAAGTACAAATCGCAGTTGCAGGGGCCGGAGTAGCCCAGCGCCGTCCGCCGAACGGCGTAGGAAGAAACCGGAGCCGGGTCCACGGTGTCCCCGTACTCGTCGTCCACGTAGAAGGACGCGCCCTCCGCCCCCACTCGGATTTCCAGTTTATGCCAACCCTCGGAGCGGTAGGAAAGATATCTGTTTGAGGTAACGTTGTTTATCACCGCGCCCCCCACGTAGGTGTCGCTCTCGTCCACACCCAGGAAGTAGCCGTATTTCACGGTGCCGGAGCTGTTGTACATAAGGAGCCACAATCCGCCCCGGGCGGTTTTGTCCATGGTGTCGTAAAACCACACGGTGTAGGAGCCGTCTTTGAGGCCCCCGTTTGCCATGGAGTCGCCCCGGAAATTGCGGTACACCAGGGCGGAACGGGCCTCCCCGGAAATCTTTATACAGCCCGCGCCGGCGATATCCCCGTGGTTGTATTCGTCGGAAAGCGAGGCGGCGGCGCCGGTCCATCCGTCTATGCCGTCAAAGCCGGACCGGTAGAAAGGCGTGAGGCAGGTGACATAGAGAGTGTCGCTGCGGCCGGATGTGTTGCCGTGGTCGTCAAGAGCGATGACCCCCACGGTGTGCTGTTTCGCCGGGTCCAAACCCTCGAAGAAAAACTCCGTGTCCTCGGTGTAGCCCGCCACACGGCTGTCCAGGTAGACTTTGTATTTCGCCACGCCGTAGTTGTCCTCGGAGGGGTCCCACTCCGCCTTGGCGCTCGTTTCCCCGAACTCAGTCTGCCGAAGATTGGCGGGGGCGGTGGGAGGAATATTATCGCTCGCGGGTATAACCGTGACTGTCTTTGAGACGGTACCGCCGAACCAACCCACGCCCTCCCTGACCATGCGCCAATCGGTGGTGTAGACACCGGCCCCGGGGAAAGTCATGTTGAAGGTAAAGGTGACGGCGCCGCCCACGGGAACGTCGCTCGGCAATTCCCGGCGGATGTCCGCGAAGGGATCGCTGTCGTCAACGGCGCCCAGGCGGTACATCTCCGCCGCCGTCCAGGGCTGCGCGCCGGTATTGCGGAAAGTCA
>JAGDDM010000284.1 GCA_017958015.1 Abditibacteriota bacterium
AGGCCGGCGCACTGGGGGTACGTTTTACTCCGATCGGAGGTGACGCCCAAAATGCCTATGCGGATGCCGCCTGTTTCGATGATTGTGTAGGGTTTGTGTTTAAGCTTGCCCGAGGGGTCGGTGAGGTTGGCGGCGAGTACGGGGAAGTTGGCGTGGCGGATGAGGTCCGCGAGAATGCTTTGGGATTCGACTCCCTCTGTGGCCTTGAGCTCATTGTTTCCCAGGGCCATGGCGTCGACGCCGATGATGTTCATGCACTCAAACTCCGGCCTGCCGTGAAAGCGGGAGTATTTGCCCCGGGTGAAGGTGTCTCCCGCGTCCAGATAGAGCACCGGCCCCTTGGCGGAAGATCGGATGTCCCGAATCATGGCGGCCCGCATGGCCATGCCTCCGGCGCTTATGAGCTCAACCTCGTGACCGGAGTAGTTCCGGGGCAGGATTGTGTCGTGGACGTCGTTTGTGTGGAGAATCGTCAAAGTCTTTTCCGCCGCGCCGCAGGGCAGGGCGGTGAGAATCGCGAGGGCTATGAGAATCGAAAGTTTTTTCATGCTCTATTCCTTTATGTATTTCCGCAGGATTTCGTTGATGCTCGGGTCCGGGCGGACATCCCGCACGGGGACAAGCTTTCCCGAATAGGATTTTACTCTGTATCGTCCGCCGATGTCTGTCAGAACCATGTCCAGGCGGCCCAGGCACACGCCGAACTCACCGTCCTGAACGCAGAGGGTTCCCCCCGTTTCCTCCGGCTCGTATTGCCGTTTGTGGGAGGTAAACTTCCGGGGAGAGCGGAGCCATGTGTGGCTGTCGCCGCCCACAATGACGTCGATTTCCGGGAAGCGTATGGCGAGAACCGCATCAACGCCGTAGCTCACGTGGGTGAGGGCGATGAGAAAGTCGTATTTTCCCCTCATTTCCCCGATGATTTTTTCCGTTGTCTCGATGGGGTCATCGAACACCAGCCCGGCGCACTGGGGGTATTCCTCCGTCCGTTTGGCGGTCACTCCGAAAACGCCTATGCGCAAGCCGTCTTTCCGGATGATGACGTAGGGCTTCGGCTTCAGCCTGCCGGAAGGGTCCGAGACGTTGCCGCAGAGTACGGGAAAAGCGGCGTTGTCAATCAAATCCGCCAACATGGCCTGTGACTCCGTCCCCTCCGACGCCTGAAAGTCGTGGTTGCCCAGGACGGCGGCGTCAACACCCATAGCGCTCATGCACTCAAACTCCGGAACGCCCATGAAGGGGGAGTGGGAATCGCCCAAAAAGATGTCGCCGGCGTCGAGATATATTACGGGACCCTTCGTCGACGCTCTCGCCTCCCTAATCATTGTTGCCCGCATGGCCATGCCCCCGGCGGATGTGAGGACGAACCCGTCGGCGCCCTTGTAGTCCCGGGGCAGGAGATTGCCGTGGACGTCGTTGGTGTGGAGAATCGTCAGGGTTTTCTCCGCCGCAAAAGAGGGAGTGAGCAGAGACGAAAGGACAATGAGACAAATTATAAGCTTTTTCATTGCATAATTCTACTACTTACGGCCGAATATGTCAAAAAAGACTTTACTTTTTCCCCGAAATCCGGTATAATACTATCGTTAACGCGGGGTGGAGCAGTTCGGTAGCTCGTCGGGCTCATAACCCGGAGGTCGTAGGTTCAAATCCTGCCCCCGCTCCCAGTAAAAATCCGTGATTCGCCTGAATCACGGATTTTTAAATGATGTCCGTTCCTACGGAACGGATGATGTAACCTATCGGTTATGATGTCACGCTTCGCGTGATGATGTACGCCTACGGCGTATGAAAGAACGGACATTACATCATGCGCGGCCTGCCGCGTACATCATTTATCATTCATCATTAAAAGCGTCGCGGTTTGATTATGTCCGAAAATAAACTTCTCGACTGTTCTTTCGAGTTTGCCAAAACAATCGTAAATATTGCCGATAATATCAAAACTCCCAAGAGTTCTTATATGATTAATCAGCTCGCGAGAGCCGGTACCTCCGTGGGAGCCAATATTTACGAGGCGCAATACGCCCACGGCAAGCCCGATTTTATCGCGAAACTCGAAATCGCGTTGAAAGAAGCGAACGAAACCCGCTATTGGCTGAAGTTGTTGACGGAAACCGGAAGAATTAGCAAAGCCGATTTTCAAAACGCCGAAAATCAGTGCGCGAATTTGCGGAGAATGTTAATCGCTTCATGCACAACGGCGAAAGCGAATTTGAAGAAGTAATTTAGGCAGGCCGAATTATCACTTATATCTACGGAAACGAGTTATGCCTTCCACCAAAGAATATTTGAATTTCGTTCTTGAGCAACTTTCCGGCGGGGAAGATGTGACCTACCGACCCATGATGGGGGAGTACATCATCTACTGCCGGGGCAAGGTTGTGGGCGGTATCTACGACGACCGCTTCCTCGTGAAGCCCACAAAGTCCGCGAAACTCCTGCTGCCCGACGCGCCCACGGAGATTCCCTACGAAGGCGCAAAGGCGATGCTTCTTCCGGATGTTGACGACAGGCAGCTCCTCGCGGAACTCGTCTCCGCCGTGGCGGATGACCTTCCCGAACCGAAAAAACGCAAATAAAAAGTCGGTATGCATTCCGCATACCGACTTGATTTTTTTGTGTTACTTGTCGAAGACGAGGCCGACCTTGAGGTCGCCTTCTCTGCCGCTTGCCAGGTCGAAGCCCTTTTCCCACTCGTCGATGGGGAGAATGGTGGAGACGACGCCGTCGGTTTTGAGGTTGCCGTTGGCCATATTCTCGATAACGAAGGGGTAGCAGTAGGGTGACAGGTGGGAGCCCAGAAGGTCAAGCTCCTTCATGTCGCCGATAATGGACCAGTCCGCGGTGGTTTCGGCGCCGAAGACGGAGAACTCCACGAATCTGCCCAGTTTGCGAATCATGTTGAGGCCCTGAATGACGCTGGCGGGGTTGGCGCTCGCCTCGATATAGATATCGCAGCCGTAGCCCTCGGTCATGTCCATGATTTTCTTCACCACGTCCTCTTTGGCCGGGTTCCAGGTATAGTCCGCGCCGAACTCCGCCGCCTTGGCCAGGCGGTTGTCCTGAATATCAAGAGAGATAAGGGCTTTGGGGTTCTTCATGCGGGCGTAGGTAATCATGCCCAGACCCAGGGTGCCGGCGCCGGAGATGACCACGATGTCCTCGCAGCCTATCTGTGCTCTGTCAACCGCGTGCTTCGCGCAGGAGTAGGGCTCAATGAGCAGCGCGCTCTCAAGGGGCAGGTCTTTGGGCACCTTATGCACCACGGAGTTTTTGGGGAACTTCACGTATTCCGCGAAGCCGCCGTTGGCGCAGGACTGGAATCCGAAAATCTTGTGGGGCTGGCACATCCAATACTTGCCGCTCTTGCAGAACCGGCATTCGCCGCAGGGCAGAATCTGGTCGGCGATAAGCCGGTCGCCCACCTTGAAGTCCTTGACGTTTTCGCCCACTTCAACGGCGTAGCCCAAAAATTCGTGTCCGGCGATGCAGGGGGTGGAGATGGAGTTGCCGTCGCCCCACATTCTGGCGGCGCCGTGGAGGCACTTAACGTCGGAGGCGCAGACGCCGCAGCCTTCGCACTTGATGATGATGTCGTCGGGACCGCATTCCGGCGTGGGCCAAGCGGTTTCCAGTCTGTAATCGTTGGGTCCGTAGACCACCAAAGCTTTCATTGTTTTGGGTATCATTTGTCAAACACCAATCCTATCTTAAAGTCGCCGTCTTTTCCGGAGGCGAGGTCGAAGCCCTTTTCCCACTCCTCGATGGGGAGTACGGTGGACACAACGCCGTCGGTTTTCAGTTTGCCGCTCGCGATATTCTCAATCACGAAGGGGTAGCAGTAGGGGGAGAGATGGGCGCCCAGAAGGTCAAGTTCCTTCATGTCGCCGATAATGGACCAGTCCGCTGTGGTTTCCTTGCCGAAGACGGAGAACTCCACGAAGCGGCCCAGTTTGCGGACCATGGCGAGGCCCTGATTGACGCTGGCGGGGTTGCCGGTGGCCTCGATGTAGGTGTCGCAGCCGTAGCCCTCGGTCATGTCCATAATTTTCTTCACCACGTCCTCTTTGCCCGGGTTCCAGGCGTAGTCCGCGCCGAACTCCAGAGCCTTTGCCAGACGGTTGTCCCGCATGTCAAGGGAGATGAGAGCCTTGGGGTTCTTCATGCGGGCGTAGGTAATCATGCCCAGACCCAGAGTTCCCGCGCCGGAGATGACCACGATGTCCTCGCAGCCTATGTCGGCTCTGTCCACAGCGTGCTTGGAGCAGGCGTAGGGCTCGATAAGCAGGGCGTCCTTCAGGGGGATATCCTTGGGAACCTTGTGAACCACGGAGGTCTTGGGGAACTTCACGTATTCCGCGAAGCCGCCGTTGTTCTCCGGCTGGTAGCCGAAGATGTTGTGCCGCTGGCACATCCAATACTTGCCGCTCTTGCAGAACCGGCACTCGCCGCAGGGGACGATCTGGTCGGCAATGACTCTGTCGCCCACCTCGAAGCCCTTCACGTTTTCGCCGAGCTCAACGATGTAGCCCAGGAACTCATGACCGGCAACGCAGGGAGTCTTGACCCAGGCGTCTTCGGGACCGCTTCCCCACATTCTGGCGGCGCCGTGGTAGCACTTGACGTCGCCGGCGCAGATGCCGCAGCCTTCGCATTTGACGATAATGTCGTCGGGGCCGCAGTCGGGAGTGGGGAAGTCCGTCTCCAAACGGTAATCGTTGGGGCCGTACACCACAAGGGCGCGCATTTTTTCGGGTATATTTTTCATACCGAAATCCTTTCGATTATTTTATATATACATTATATTATATAAGTGCCGATATAGGCAAATATCGGACGGAAAACTCCCTGTTTTTTTTCGCGCACAGGGCGGCGGCGTAGCCCTCGGGGCAGGGGACTTCCGCGACGTTGTAATCCGCCGCCGAAAAGGATTTTGCCCCTCCGGCGAAGCCGGCGCCGGTCATTTTAACAACGCTTTCCTTCATGGTCCAGAGTCTGAAGAAAAGTGTTTTTCGCTTTTCCGGGTCCCTTTCTCCCTCAAGCTCTTTCAGTTCTTCCTCCGAAAAGGCCCGTCTCGCGGCGCCGAGTCGAACTTCCCCTATCTTTTGAACGTCGCAGCCCACCTCGCAGTCGGAGATGGCGAACATGACAACATCGCCGGAGTGGGAATAGTTGAAGAACACACCCTCCGCTCTCGGCTTGCCGTGAAGGTCCGTCACAACGGGAATACCGCCCAAAAGTTTCCGAATCATGAGTCCCGCCGCCAGCGACAGCCGCTTGTCGGACTCGAGGCGCAGAGCGTCCGCCTTCGCCCGGCGTTCCGGAGCGGAGGCGAGGTACATGGCGTCGGTGGAGACGGTGTCATCGAGGATTGTGAAATAAACTTTTGTATTCATGGCGCTAA
>JAGDDM010000285.1 GCA_017958015.1 Abditibacteriota bacterium
AAGGGCACGGACATCATTTCACGGACGCTGCCCTTGTGAATGCCGGTGACGGGAATGAGAACCTTGTGGAAGAGATTGAAAGCGATTACGGCGCAGAGGAAAATGAGGCCCAGTTTCTTTATCTCGCTCCGCTTGACGAGGGCCAGAAGGAGAAGTGTGGGGATAACCACGTGGGCGCCGTTGTTGCGCAGGAACATGGTGAGGAATATCACGACGCAGAACGCGGCGGTACGCGGACGATTCTTCAGGATGTTTTCCGGCTTCCGGAGAATCTCAATCACGAACACCGTAAAGAGCATGAGCATGAAGGAGTAGTTGGTGTCCTTGCCGATGATAACCGAGGAACCGGCGAACACCGGGCAGAGGGCGTAGAGAGCGAGAAGCCCGATTCGGATGTACCGCTTGACGCCGATTCTCGCGAGGTACGCGAGCGCGAAAGCGATGACCGCGGAAAAAGCCGCCGCCTGAATGAGGGTTATCATGAACACGCCGAAGTTGTTTCCGAGAAGCGAGAAGGGTTTGAATACGGCGTACATGACTCCGGTGGACAGCAGGGGGTTGTTGCACTCGAGGGGCATGTTGCCCACGCACTCCTCCAGCTGCCAGAGGGTGTCGTAAAAAACAACTCCGGGGAAACTGCCCGGGAGGTAGGGCAGGTGGCAGAGGAAAACGATAAGCCAAAGGGATTTGAAGGGCAGGCTCTCCCTGTCTTTCCGGCGGAAGCGGACGCTGAGGGCCTTTTCGATGCCCAAAGTAAAGAAGAAAGAGAAGAGGGCGGTGAAGCCGATTAGGCGCAGGAGGGAAACAATCAACGCGGCCTTGGAGCCCATAACCGGAATCGACGAGTTTGTTTTGTCGAATGACTCCCCGAAGATCAGGCAGAGGGCGATTATGAGGGAGGGGACAACCGCGAGCCACGCCCCGAAGGAGCGTTTTTTGAAAAACACTTTGTCGTAGAGCATAAAGAGGACGAAGGTAAGGAGCGCGCTCACCGCGTCGAAGCAATTCAGACACTTGGGCAGCCCGGTGCCGGAGAATATATCCGCCCGAAGAGCGATTGTCGTAAGGAGAGCCGTAATGAAGTTTTTGATTTTCGTGTTCATGATTTACTTTCCCGGTACGATGTCGATTGTTTTTTCGTTTCTGTATGTGACGAAGCCCACCGCCGCCCCTCTGGGTTTGCGGACAAACTTTCGGTATGTGTAGTCGATGGGCACCATGGAGGAGTGCTTGGCGTCGCAGTTGGCCGCCGCCGTCTTGGCCGCCCGGAGAATCACCGAGTGGGGTATGGGTGTGTTTTTGCCCTTGGCCCGAACGATAACGTGGGAGCCGGTTATCTGCCGGGCGTGGAACCAGAGGTCGTTGGGACGGGCCAATTTGGTGGTAAGATAATCGTTGGCGGAGGCGTTTTCGCCGTAGAGCACTTCCCAACCCTCGTCGGTGTAGAACCGGCGGACCCGGTGGCCGTCGAAGTCCGGTTTTTCCTCGCCGGTCTGCTGCTTTTCCGTGCGCAAAAGGTTCTGCCGGGTAAGCATGGACTGCAGCTCCCGCAAATCCTCGGCGCTGTCGGACGACTTCGCCTTTTCCAGGGCGTCGGCGAGGAGAGTAAGCTCGTTTCGGGTGGCGGTCAGGCGGATTTCCGCGGTGG
>JAGDDM010000286.1 GCA_017958015.1 Abditibacteriota bacterium
CGTGAAATACGAAGGTATTCCCGGCTACCACGTTTCCGCCCCGGTCATCACCCTCACCCGGGCCTCCGAACCGGAAGAGGAAACGGAAGTGCCGGAACCGGGCGTTTGCGCCTATGCTCTTACCGGTATCGCCGCCCTCACGGGTATTAAGAGACGGATACGGAAATAGTCTTTTGATTGCAAAACTCCCGCTTTCTTCGAGCGGGAGTTTTTTTGGCGCAAACAGGGGTCAGGGCCCAGGTGTCAGGGGTCAGGGAATGTGTCGGCGAAGCCGACGGATTCTACCAACCAACCTTGCAATGTGGGTTATATAATCCGTTTCGCGACAGCGAAACACCATCGCTGGCACCCGGCACATGACACCTGATTTTCGCGCCGCAGGAATAATCCATATCGCAAGGATTGTCGATGTTATCGGATTTGAGCTCCTTGCGGGACAAAAATTTCACCGCGGCGCGAAAATCCGGTATAATATATACATGAAAAATCATCCGCCCGCCGCGAGGCTCGGAAAATCAATGGCTCGGGGGTTCCGGGCCGCCTACGACAGCGCCGCCTTTGTGCTTGCCGTGAGCTTCGGGACCTTTGTTTTCGCCGCCGCCGCCTGGTATCTCATCGAGAAATACCTCACCGGTTGGGGGCGTTTCGGCGCGCATGGCGCAGCATATTATATTTTGTGGCTCGTTATGTGCGGCGCCGCCCACTACGCTTGGAAGACCCGGACAAACGAGTACCCGGCGATTTCGGACACCTTTAAGTGCCTTAAGACCCTTTGGCTCCCCGCCACGGCCCTCTTTTTCGCCGACGCTTTCGTCACCGCGGTCATAGTGGGGGACATATACGTTTTCGCGTCGAAGCTTCCGAGGCCTCTAAACTTCGGCTGGATAGTTTTCGCTTGGCTGGGTTTTCTGTGGCTCCTTATGCTCATATACCACCCGGTGCTTTTGTCGGCCCAGAGCATGTTCGAGTCAAAGCCCACTCCCCTTGTTATAATAAAAAAGTCTTTCCTGCTCATGGCGGACAATTTCCGGTTCACCTTGGTGTACTTTATTGTTCTTTTGAGCATATTTGTCATCTCGACTCTCCTTGTGTTCGTGGGTCACGCTCTGGTTTGCTTCGGTCTTTTCGCCTTTTTGACGGCGGAGGCGGTCCGGGAGCTGTTTGTGCGCTACGACGCCGTAAAGGACGAGCCGGATGAAATCATAGATACTTGGGAAATAAAAGATCCCGACCAAAGGAGAAAATGATATGGCAGACGTAACCTGTTTGGGAATCCTCGTCAACGACGTTGTGGCTCTTCCGGTTGACAGATACCCGGAGCCCGGCGAACTTATGCGCCTTCCCCGAATCGAGATGCACATCGGCGGATGCGCCGCCAACACCGGCATCGACCTTCAGAAGATAGGCATCGACACCGCCGTTATAGGCAAAGTGGGCAACGACGGCTTCGGCGACTTTTTGATTAAGGCCATGGCGGAGACCGGTGTTGACTGCGCCGGTGTGAGCAGAGACAACGATTGCTGCACCTCCGTGTCGATGGTTATGGTGCGAAGCGACGGCGAGCGGAGTTTCATCCACACCGTGGGGGCCAACGCCCACATCGACCCGGACAGGGACATCGACTTCGACATCATCAGGAAGTCCAAAATTCTCCATGTTGCCGGAAGTTTCCTCATGCCCGGTTTCGACGGCGAGCCCACCGCCAAGGTTCTGGCCAAGGCCAAGGAAATGGGCATAACCACCTGCCTGGACACCGCCGGAAGCCCCACTCCCGAGTGGAAGGACATGCTGGCTCCCTGCTATCCCTATTTGGACATGGTTGTCCCCAGCTATGACGAGGCCACCGTCATGACCGACAAGACGGACCCCAAGGCCATAGCCGAGGACTTCATGAACAAGGGCATTAAGACCGTGGCCATCAAGATGGGAAGCAAGGGCAGCTACGTCTGCAACGGAAACGAGGAGTACACCCTGCCCATCTACAAGGTGAAGGCAATCGACGCCAACGGCTGCGGCGACTCCTTCGCCGCCGGTTTCATCGCCGGTGTGGTGAACGGTTGGAATTTGGAAATGTGCGGCAAGTTCGCCAACGCCGTGGGCGCTTTCTGCGTTCAGGGCGTGGGAACCACCGCCGGAATAAAAGATCAGGCGACTATCCTGAAGTTTATGGAAGAATACGATGCTCAGTAAAGAATTAAGAACAAAATATCTGGAGTTTTTCAAAAGCAAGGGTCATATGATTCACCCCAGCGACTCACTGGTTCCGGACGACCCCACCCTTCTCTACACCTCCGCCGGCATGGTGCAGTTTCAGCCCTACTTCACCGGCGAGCGGATTCCTCCCTGTCGGCGGCTCACGGACTCCCAGAAGTGCATGCGCACCGGCGACATCGACGAAGTGGGCGATTCCACCCACCTGACATTCTTCGAGATGCTGGGCAACTTCAGCATCGGCGACTACTTCAAGCGTGAGGCCATTCACTGGGCTTGGGAGTTCCTCACTCAGGTTATCAAGATTGACGCCGACCGGCTGTGGACCAGCGTCTACAAGGACGACGACGAGGCGGCAAGCGTGTGGATTGACGAGCTGGGCTTCCCCAAGGAGCGGCTGGTTCGCCTGGGCGAGGACAAGAACTTCTGGCCCGCGGACGCCCCCACAAAGGGTCCCAACGGTCCCTGCGGCCCCTGCAACGAGATATTCCTGGACATGGACCCGGACAAGGGCTATCCCGAGGATCCCGCCTGGTCCATTGCCAACGACTCTTCCCGGTTCGTGGAGATTTGGAACCTGGTTTTCCAGCAGTTCGACAGAAAAGACGACGGCTCATTGGTTCCCCTGCCCACAAAGAACATCGATACGGGCATGGGTCTGGAGCGCACCATTATAGTTTTGAACGGCCTTGAGTCCGCCTACGAGACGGATCTCTTCGTGCCCATCATCGAGGAGATAGGCAGAGTCACCGGTTGCACCTACGGCTCTTCCGATGAAGTCACCCGGGCCATGAGAGTGGTTGCCGACCACATCCGCAGCTCCGTGTTCGCCATCGCCGACGGTGTTTTGCCGGACAACAGCGGCGCCGGTTATGTGCTCCGCAGAATTATAAGGAACGCGGTTGTTAAGGGCAGAAAACTGGGCCGCAAGGAGCCCTTCCTCTCCTCTCTGGTGAAGATTGTTGTGAAGATGATGGGCGACGCCTATCCGGAAATCGCGGACAAGCAGGGCTACATCGAAAAAGTCATCGACAGCGAGGAAAACCGCTTCGCCCGCACTCTGGAGAGCGGTATGCAGAGACTGGCGGAGATGCTGGAAGACGCCAAAGTCCTTCCCGGCGAGTCCGCTTTCACCCTCTACGACACCTACGGATTCCCCTTCGAGCTCACCAAGGAAATGGCGGCGGAGAAGGGCGTTGAAGTGGACGAAGAGGGCTTCCGGGCCGCCATGGAGAAGCAGAGAGAGACCGCCAAGGCCGCGGGCGGATTCGCCGATAAACTCTTCGGCGAAGGCGCCTCCGTGATTACCGAGCTTCAGTCGAAGCTTGGCGCCACCGAGTTCGTGGGCTACGGCTGTACCGAGTCCGAAGCCGAAGTTGCGGCCATCATCAAGGGCGGCGCTTCCGTCAATTCCCTTTCCGCCGGCGACGAGGGCGAGGTAATTCTCAACTCCACTCCCTTCTACGCGGAAATGGGCGGTCAGGTGGGCGACACCGGAACCCTGGGCAACTTCACCGTCACCGACACCGTGAAGAAGGCGGATTTCCACGTTCACGTGGGCAAGGCTTTCGGCGACGTCAAAGTGGGCGACACCGTTTGCGCCAAGGTTGACGCCCGGCGCCGGAGAGCCATCGAGCGGAACCACAGCGCCACCCACATGCTCCACGCGGCGCTCCACGAGGTTATCGGCGAGCACGCTCTGCAGGCGGGCAGTGTGGTTGACGACAAGCGGCTCCGCTTCGACTTCTCCCACTTCCAAGCGGTGACTCCCGAGGAAATCAGAGCCATCGAGAACAAGGTAAACGAGTTTATTTTGAGCGACCTCTGCGTGAACACCGTTGTCACGGACATCGAGGAAGCCCGCAAAATGGGCGCCACCGCTCTCTTCGGAGAGAAGTACGGCAACGAGGTGCGGGTTGTGAAGATGGGCGACGTGTCCATGGAGTTCTGCGGCGGCACCCACCTGAAGCACTCCTCCCAGGCGGGCCTCTTTAAGATTACCGGCGAGTCCAGCGTCGGCGCCGGACTGCGGAGAATCGAGGCGGTCACCGGCACCGAGGCGGTTAAGTTGGTAAGCGGTCTCCAGGACGTAATCGCGAACACCGCCAAAGCCCTTTCCTGCCCCGTCGGCGACCTTGAGTCCGCGGCGGCCAGAACCGTGGAGAAGCTGAAGGAAGCCCGCAAGGAAACCGAGGCCGCCAAGGCCAAGGGCGCTTCCGAAGAGGCGGACACCATGGCGAAGAACGCCATGGACTTGGGCGGCGTGAAGTTCGTTGCCGCGGAGACCGGCGGCGACGTACGGGCCCTGGTTGACACCGTGGCCGACAAGTTGGGCAGCGGCGTCATCGTGCTGGCCAAGTCCGGCGACAGACCGGTGTTCGTGTGCAAAGTCACCGCGGACCTCACCGGCAAGGGTTTCCACGCCGGAAACATCATCAGAGAAGTGGCCAAAGTAGCCGGCGGCGGCGGAGGCGGCAAGCCCGAGTTCGCCCAGGCCGGCGGCAAAGACGGTTCCAAGACGGCGGCGGCTCTGGCCAAGGCCAAGGAAATCGTCGAGTCCTTAGTGTAACAAAAAAATGAATCGGTGCCTTCGGTACTTTTTCGCGGTTCTGGCCGCGTCATACGCTCTGGCGTCTCCCGCTTTCTGCCTGGATAAGATTATTCTCCTGGCGGCGGAGGGAGTGTCGTTGTCGGAGCTTATGTCCGGCAAACAGGGCGGAAAAATAGTGTCCGAGGGCACCGTGGGCGTTATAAGCCCCAACGTTCGGGGATCGCTGACCCCCGCTTCCGTGACCCTAACTATCAGCGCCGGCACCGGCATGCGCCACTGCCGGGCGGAAAGCGTCTACGAAGCCGGTGAAACCACCGACGACGGCGACACCGCCGCCGACGCTTACATGATTCGCATGTGGAATCCGGTTCCCCCCGAGGGCGGCGTCTGCCTCAACATGGGCGCCGTCATCACCGAAAACGAGAAGGTGAGCAGGGGCGCGCCGGGAGCCCTGGGCGATTCCCTGCGGAAAGCGGGCTTTACCACCTGCGCCGTGGGCAACTCCGATCTGTACCCGGATAAAACCGACCGCGGCTTCGCCCTTATTGCCTGCGACGCCAAAGGTGTCTGCGACTACGCTTTCCTGGCCGACGACAAAACCTTCTTCGAGCCCGCCAGAACGCCGGAGTACCTTTTCGACAAGATAGCGAAGGGGGCGGAAAAGGCTGATTTCATCGTGGCCGACTTCGGGGACGCGGTTCGGATAGAGGATTTCAAAAAGAATCTGCGGACCGGGACATACGAAGCCTACAAAAAGCAGGCGGCGGAAAATCTGGATAAGCTCATCGGCATGATTCTCGCGGATCCGGCAACGAAGGATGCGGGGCTTATTGTGCTTTCCCAGTCCCCCAAGCCTCTGTGGGATAAGTCGGAGTCACTGGGTCCCATCGTTTTTTACAACATTTTCGGCGAGCCGGGCCTTGCCACCTCCGCCACCACCAGAACACCCGGCGTTGTGGCCGCCGCGGACATCGCCCCCACCGTATGCGCCCTCTTCGGCGCCGACATGATTTACCCCAAGCAGGGGAGAGTCATCTCCTCCGTTCCCGGTTCTCCCGCCGCCGCCCTCAAACTCACCCGAGGGGAGCGGGTTCGGCAGATTTCCGCGAACATCCTCCTGTGGTTCATCGCCGCCTCCTTCTTCGCCCTCTTTGTGTACGGGGTGATATGCCTTGCCTTCGATATTAAGATTTCCCCCAAGGGGCTGGCGTTCATCCGCGACTTCTACCTCTTCGACGTGTGCCTTACGGGCTCCATGCTCCTTTCGTCCCTTTTCGGCAAATCCGTATTGTCCGAGGTCGCTTTCTCGCTGATCGCGGCTCTCGTTGTTGCCTACTTCTGCGTTGCCTTTTTCAAAAAATCGGCGTCCCGGCTGGCGGCGGCCTACGGTTTCGTGTGCGCTCTCTGCCTTGTTGACGCTTTCCGGGGCGGCGTCCTCTGCAGATTCGCTCCCCCCAGCTTCTATTTCCCCACGGGACTGCGGTTCTACGGCATGGGGAACGAATACGCCGCTTTGCTCATCGCTTTTTCCGCCCTCACGCTCATGCTCCTCACCCTTACGGGCCGCAAAGTGGGGCGCCTTGCCCTTGTTTTGTCGGCGGTGGCGGCGGTGGCCATCGGTTTCGGCGCCTTCGGAGCCAACAACGGGGCGGCGGTGACGGCGGTTGTTCTGCTGTCGCTGGTAAGTCTTTCCCTCATTAAGGGCGGCTTCCGGAAACTCACGGTGCCGGCGGCCTTCGGGGCGGCCATAGTCATCGTGGCGGGTTTGGCGGCGGCGGACATGGCGGCTTCCGGTGGCTCTCCCAGCCACGCCGGAGCGGCGGCGGCCCTCATCAAATCCGGCTCCCTCTCCGCGCCCCTGGCAATCATATCCCGAAAAGTTTTGTACAACCTGAGCCTTTTGGGTTCAACCGGCTCCGTGATAGTGCTGTCGGTGTTCGCTCTTCCGGTGTTCCTGTGGCTGTGGAAAGTCACCGGCAAGGTTCGGAACTTCCTGAAACCGAGCCCGGCGGTAAACGCCGCGGTGAAGGGTTACCTCTGGGGCGTCGCGGCTTCCTTTGTGTTCAACGATTCCGGCTGCGTCATGGCGGCACTGCTTCTGGGCGCACTGGCGGGAACGCTGATTTGTCTCATGGCGGAAAAACAATGCCGAGGATAGCGGCTCTTGATGTGGGAGACGCCACAGTGGGCGTGGCGGTCTCCGACGCGACAATGCTGACGGCCAACCCGGTGACGGTTATCCGCCGAACAAACAGCGTTAAGGCGGATGTGCGGGAGACGGAGCGGCTTCTCCTTGAGCTTGGCGCGGAGGAAGTTGTTGTGGGCATGCCCCTGGACGCCCAGGGGAACATGGGACCCCAGGCGCTGAAGGTTAAAGATTTTTACGACCGCCTTTCCCGGCGGATGTCGATTCCCTTTTTTACCGTTGACGAGCGGTTCTCCACCTGTGAGGCGGAGGGTTACCTTTTGGAGACGGACGTGTCCCGCAAAAAGCGGGAGAAGGTGATAGACGCCATGGCGGCGGTTGTTATTTTGGAAACATACCTCAGAGAGAGATCGATATGCGAAAAACAAAATCCCTGAACGGAATGTGGCGGATAACCGGCGCCGCCCCCGACGCGGAGACGGTGAACCTCTACGGTAAGGTCCCCGGCGAGGTACACCCGGCGCTGGAGGAGTCCGAGCTGATTCCGGACCCATTCTACGGCTTCAACACCGCCAAGGTACAGTGGGTGGAGAAGTACGCCTGGTCCTACGAGCGGGACTTCACCGCCAACGTGGACGGCGCCAAGCAGGTTCTCCGCTTCGAGGGCCTTGACACCTTCGCCTCAGTGTATTTAAATGGGGAACTTTTGGGTAAAACCGACAACATGTTTGTTCCCCATGAGTTCGACGTCACCGGCATGGTGATTAAGGGTGAGAACAACCTTCGGGTGGACTTCGAGCCCGCGGCGGCTGTGGCGGAAAAACTCCACGACGGCACCCTTTTCGGCTGCTTCGACGGGCCCCGGATCAACATCCGCAAAATGCAGTGCTCCTTCGGCTGGGACTGGACGGACCGGTTCGTGGGCGCCGGAATTTGGCGGGGCGTGAGCCTTATCGAGCGGGACGCGGTCAACATCGAGAGTCTTCGGGTGGAGCCGGAGATAAACGGCAACACCGCCGACGTGTGGGTCTACATCAACGCGGAGAACAACACCGCCGAGACTCAGCCCGTTCTGGCCACCGTGGTCATCGAGGGCGAGGACAGCCGGGAGACCGTGGAAATAGCCGCGGAAGTGCCCCCGGAGGGCGACGAAATCTGCGCAGTGATTCGGATTCCGGAGCCGAAACGGTGGTATCCCGCAGGCATGGGCGGCCAGCCCCTCTATCGGTGCATGGCGGCTCTCACCGTGAAAGGCAACGTTTGCGACGCGGCGGAAAAGCGGTTCGGCATAAGAGATATTTCGATCATCGAGCGGGACGAAGACCTGGGCGAGCGGTTCACGATTACCGTAAACGGCGAGGAGATGTTCTGCAAGGGCGGCAACTGGGTGCCCGCGGACCATTTCGTGTCGAGAGTGACACCGGAGAAGTACCGGGAGCTGGTGACCCTGGCAAAGGACGCCAACTTCAACATGCTCCGGGTCTGGGGCGGCGGCATATACGAGGACGAGAGTTTCTACGACGTTTGCGACGAACTCGGCATCACCGTTTGGCAGGACTTCATGTTCGCCTGCGCCGACTACCCCGACACGCCGGAGTTTAACGCGAGCGTCAAAGACGAAATCACCAAGGCGGTGAAGGCTCTGCGGCACCATCCCTGCATCCTCCTTTGGAGCGGCAACAACGAGTGCGAAATGAACCGGGCACCGGAGGATACAACCTGGCCCGGCAGACATATTTACTACGACATCATCCCCTCCGTTCTGCGGCAGGAGGACAACACTCGGCCTTACAGATACTGCTGTCCCTGGGGCGGCAAAATCGGCAACGACCCCACTGTGGGGGACAGCCACGTGGGCAAGTGGTTCGACATAGCCTACCGCCCGGCGGAGGAGTGGCGGAAAGTTATTCAAGAGGATTTCAGCCTTTTCGCCAGCGAGTTCCCGGTGCAGGGCTGCCCGCAGGCAGAGTCTCTGCGGAAGTTCATTCCGGAGGAGCTGCTCATGCCCCCCACCGGAGACATTTACGAGCACAAAAACAAGGACAATCCCCATTCCGGCCGCACCGACGGCATGACCCACCAGCGGTTTTTGGTTGACATCACGAACAAACTCGTGGGGGATACGGACACGGCGGAGAAGTGGGCGGATTTCGGTGGCGTCTCCCAGGGCATTGTGCTTGCGGCGGAGATTGAGCTTTATCGGAGCATGAAGCCCAAAACCTCCGGGTGCATGTTTTGGATGTACAACGACTGTTGGCCCGCGGTGGGTTGGTCCGTGGTGGACTTCTACACCCGCCCCAAGGCCGCCTACTACTTCGTGAAGCGGGCCTACGCTCCCTTCGTCATAGCCTTTGAGGAGCGTGAGGGCAAATTGCGGATTCACATCTCCTCCGACTCGACGGAGGACTTCGCGGGCAAGCTCTCCGTGGGCGTTTTGCGGCTCGACACCTCGGAAGTTGTGACCGAAATCGTTGATGTGAAGCTGCCGGCGGGAAAGGCGGGGTGCTTCTTCGAGAGCGAAAACCTCGACGCTCTGCTTCCGGAGCCGGAGAATATGTGCGTGGTTGCTGTGTTGGCAGCCGGAGATGAGACCGCGGCCAAGAACACCTACTTCAAAGCGCCGCCGAGGGATGTGCGTTTCCCGCGGCCGAAGCTCATTGTTCAGCGGGAGCAGCGGGACGAGACGACCCATGCGATAACCCTGGGAGCGGAGAGCTACGTGCGGTGCCTCAAGATAGGCAATCTGCCGGAGACCGCAAGGCCCTCGGACAACTATTTCGATTTGCTCCCCGGCGAGCGGTACACGGTGACAATCGCCGGTCTCACCGCCGACGAAGCCGCGAATATGACCCTCGGCATTGTGGCGAACAAATTTGTTTGACATACACGGGGTAATGTGTTATATTTTAGTATATATGGGATATGGGGAATAGGGAACGGTCCCGCGTTGCGCGCGGCATATTCTCCGACCCCCGACTCCTTTTATTTTACCTTTCGGAGGCTGTTATGACCAAAAAATTGTTTTTCGTTCTTTCCCTTCTGGCTTGCGCCATGCTTCTCTTCGGTTGCGGCGGTAAGACCGCCAAGAGAACAAAAATCGTTCTCGTAACCAACAACATGTCCGACTTCTGGAAGATTGTTGAGGCCGGCGCCAGAGACGCGGCCAAGGAATTTGATGTTGACGTTGACGTGCTTCTTCCCACCCAGGGCACCTTCGCCGAGCAGAAGCGCATCCTCGAGGACGTGGCCGTCAGCGGTGTTGACGGTTTGTCCGTGTCCCCGGTAAACCCGGAAAAGACGGAGATTCTCGACAAACTGGCCGCCCAGACCACTCTGATTTGTATGGACTCCGACTCTCCCAACAGCAAGCGTGTTTGCTACGTGGGCACCAAGAACATCGAGGCCGGCAAGCTGGCGGGCGAGCAGATTAAGAAGGCTCTCCCCGACGGCGGAAAGGTTATGGTTTTCGTGGGCACAATGGACGCCCAGAACGCCGCGGACAGATTTAAGGGTATCGAGGAAGTCCTGAAGGGCACCAACATCACCATCGCCGGCGTTATGACCGACAACACCGACAGAACCAAGGCCAGACAGAACGTTGAGGACACCCTCATTAAGCACAAAGACGTTTCCTGCCTCGTGGGTCTGTGGAGTTACAACGGCCCCGCCATCTGCAGAGCCGTTGAGAACGCCAACATGCAGGGCAAGGTGAAGGTTGTCTGCTTCGACGAGGACCAGACAACTCTGGACGGCGTAAAGAGCGGCACCATCTTCGCCACCATCGTTCAGCAGCCCTATAAGTTCGGCTATGAGTCCGTGAAGCTTCTGAAGCAGATTGCCGACGGCGACAAGAGCGGCATTCCCGCGGACGGCATCATCGACACCGGCGCCGTTGTGGTTGACAAAGACAGCGTTGACGCTTTCAGCGCGGATTTGAAGTCCAAGATCGGCGGCGGCGACAAGGAAAAAGCCGAAACCAAATAATAAAATCACATCCGAATCGGGTCGGCTCGTCCGACCCCTTCGGTATTATTCGGAATCATTATGGAAAACAGCGTAAGCCTGCTGTCCATGCGGGGTATAACGAAAAGATTTCCCGGCGTCCTCGCCCTCGATGACGTGTCTCTCACACTCGGTAGGGGCGAGATACTTGCGCTTATAGGCGAGAACGGCGCGGGGAAGTCAACCCTCATGAAAATCCTGAGCGGCGACTATCCCCAGGACAGAGGTACAATCGAGATAGACGGCGAAGTCGCGGAAATGAGAGACAGCCGCGCCGCCATTGAGCGGGGGGTTGTCATCGTTCACCAGGAGTTGTGCCTCGCGCCCAACCTTGACGTGGCATCCAATATTTTCCTGGGCCACGAGCCCAAAAAGGGCCTTGTGGTGGACAAAAAGAGACTCTACGACGAGGCCAAGGTCCTCTGCGACAGAGTGGGCATCACCGTGCCCATCACCACTCCGGTGGAAATGCTCTCCCCCGGCGAGCAGCAGCTTGTGGAAATCGCCAAGGCCCTTTCCTACGACGTGCGGATTCTTATTCTCGACGAACCCACTTCCTCCCTCAGCGAAGGCGAGGCGGAGAAACTTTTCGACGTTATGAGAATGTTGAAGAGCGAGGGCGTGTCCATCATTTACGTTTCCCACCGGCTCCACGAGATCGAGCTTATGTGCGACAGAGCCACGGTTCTCCGGGACGGCAAGTTCGCCGGCGAGCTTCCCAAGGAAAAGCTGGTTTCCGAGGAAATGGTTAAACTCATGGTGGGCAGAAACATCGACGCCCACTTCGGCGAACACAAAAACCGGGCCCGGGGCGAGAAGATTTTTTCCGTGAAGAACCTCGTTCCCTACGGCGGCAAGGGAAGTGTTGATTTCGACGTGTACAGAGGCGAGGTTTTCGCCATCGCCGGTCTTGTGGGCGCGGGCAGAACGGAGCTTTTGCAGGCCATATTCGGCGCGGAGGAGCGTTTCTCCGGCAACATTTATATCGACGGCAAAATCGTAAGAATAGAAAACACCAACGACGCCACCAAGGCGGGTCTGGCTCTCGTTCCGGAGGACAGGAAGGAGCTGGGCGTTCTGCTGGAGATGGGCGTGGACAAAAACATCACCATCACCGGCCTCGACACCTACCGGCCTCCCTTCGCGGACAAGAAGCGTGAGGACGAGGTGGCGGCGGAGTACGTGGAGAAGCTCGATATCAAGACTCCCTCACTCACTCAGGAAGTGTGCCATCTCTCCGGCGGCAATCAGCAGAAGGTCGCCTTGGGTAAGTGGCTGGCGGTGTCGCCCAAGGTGCTCATGCTGGACGAACCCACCCGTGGAATCGACGTGGGTAGCAAGAGCGAAATTTACAAACTCATCGATAAGCTTGTCTCCGAGGGTATCGGAGTTATAATGGTTTCCAGTGAAATGGCGGAAGTTATCGCCCTGGCCGACAGAGTTCTCGTTATGCACGAGCGCCGGGCGGCGGGAATACTGGAAAAGGATCAAATCAGCGAAGAGAATATCATGACTCTCGCCACGGGAGGTAGCGTAAATTGAAAAAATTAATGGGTATGATTATATTACTGGTGGTGCTCATGGCGTTCATCTGTATATACCAGTTCTCCACCACCGGCGAAGCGGCGTTCCTTAAGCCCATCAACCTCGCCAACCTCCTCCAGAGAGTGGGTATGCTGGGCATATACTCTTTGGGCGCCGGCGTCGTCATCATCTCCGGCGGCATCGACCTTTCCATCGGTTCCGTCATAGCCCTTGTGGCAACAACAACGGCTCTCTTTGCCGCCCAGGGCATATCCCCCTGGATTATCGTTGCCTGTATGCTCCCGGTTTGCGCTCTTCTGGGTTGGTGGCACAGTTTCATCGTGGGCAGGTTCAGTCTCCAGCCCTTCATGGCCACCTTGGCGTCGCTGTTGTTCTTCAGAGGTTTCGCCAGAGGCATCGCCGACGGCAAGGGCATCACTTTGGACGCCACTCCGGCTTTCAACTTTATCGGCAACGGCAACATCTTCGGCATTCCCATGCCCTTCATTATTCTCCTGGTTCTGGGCGGAATCGTGGCTTTCATCATGAACTACACCGTCATGGGCCGCTACCTCTTCGCCGTGGGCAGAAACACCGAGGCCGTGAGATATTCCGGCATTAAGGTGAACACCGTCCGCACCGTGGCATACGTGACTTGCGCTTTGCTGGCGGGTATCGCCGGCGCCGTGGAGCTTTCCTACACCGGCGAGGTTCAGCCCGCCAACACCGGCCTTATGTACGAAATGTGGGCCGTGGCCGCCGCGGTTTTGGGCGGATGCAGCCTCCGGGGCGGTGAGGGCACCGTGTTCGGCGTCATCATCGGCGCCGCCCTCATCAGAGTCATGGAAAACGGCATGAACCTTGTGGGCATCCCCTCCGACTGGCAGTGGAGCGTTATCGGCGCCGTGGTCATCTGCGGCGTAATCGCCGACGCCGCCCACAAGCAGAGACAGGCGAAACAAATCAAGTCCTGATTTGTTAGTTTGATATCGTATAGCACTTAAACCTCCCGAGAGGGAGGTTTACCTATATCGGGCAGGTGTCAGGGGCCTGGGGCCAGGGGTCAGCGGCGGTGTTTTGCTGTCGCAAAACGGATTAGTTAACCGACATCGCAAGGTTGGTTGGTAGAATCCGTCGGCTTGCCGACACATTCCCCGGCACCTGAAACCCGGCACCCGGCACCTATAGCATTATGACCTCAACCGCTAAAAAAATCCTCCTCCGCCTCGGGATAGCTCTCCTTATACTCGGCCTTCTCACCGCTTTCGAGATTTGGGAGAACAAATCCGTGGGTATAACGGAGATTGAATACAAAAACCCCAAGATTCCGGCGGGCTTCGACGGTTTCCGAATCGTCCAGCTGTCGGACATCCATTCCTATGTAATAAGCACGGACCACACCTATTTTCTGGGACGGGTGCGGCAGTCGCAGCCGGATATAATCGTCATCACCGGGGACCTCCACGACACGGTGAAGAAGGACTACTTCCTCACCATGAACCTTGTGTACGGTCTGGTGGAGATAGCTCCGGTTTACTTCGTCACCGGCAATCACGAGTGCTGGCTGGGTCCCTGGGAGCCCTGCATGAAGTATCTCCGGGAGGCGGGGGTGACGCTCTGCGACGACAGGTGCGTGCGTCTCACCCGGGGCGGCGGCGCCATAGACATGATAGGCGTCTACGACCCGGAATATCTGCGGATAGCCCTGCGGGACGCAAAGGGCTACTACACCCATCTGCGGGACACTCGGAACAAGGCAAAGACGGATTTCGTTATACTCCTCTCCCACAGACCGGAGCTCTTTGAGCGGTACGTGAATCAGGGGGTAGACCTGGTTTTCACCGGCCACGCCCACGGCGGTCAGGCCCGAATTCCCCGCCTTCGGGGTTTCTGGGCGCCGGACCAGGGCTTCTTTCCCCGATACACCGAGGGAGTGTACAAAAAAGGAAAGACCTCCATGGTTGTCAGCAGAGGTCTGGGGAACAATACGTCGGTAAAGTTCAGATTGTTTAACCGGCCGGAGATTGTGGCGGTAACGCTTCGGGCTAAATGAAAATGTTCATTCGGGAATCGGCCTCGGTTCCTTAAAACAAACGCCCATCCGCTTTTCGGAGCGGACGGGCGTTTCGCGTCTTTGCTTATTTGACTTTCTCGTACACAATTATCCCCGCGGCGCGTTTGTTGCTGAGGGTAAGGTCGAGGCCCTCTTTCAGGAGGTCGGAGCCTTTGAATTTGCCCATGGAGCCGTTGTCGAGGTCGTTGAGTAAATACTCGCTTTCGGGTTCAAGTCCGTAGAGCGGAGTCTGAACGGTTTTCGTTATGCATTTTTCCCGGCGGAAGAAGGCCACGTAGCCCGCGCCCCGTTCCGGATCGTCGAATTGCCAAGCCATAAAGGCCTTGTCCGTTTTGTCGTAGGGGGTCAGGGGATAGTAGTCCTTCAGCATGAAGTCAATCAGCATGGCCCGTTCCTTGAAGGAGTTGATGTAATCGGTGGGGTCGTAATTGTCCGGCCGCACATCGTCGATGGTTTCGTTTACCGGCAGCATGGTGGAGCGGTTGTCGTAGGACCCGGCTTTTCCGCCGATGCCGGTGCCGGTCCAAGGAAGCCAAGAGGCCAGGCTGTACGACATATTCTGGTCGCCGGTTATGGTGTGCCAATCGGTGCGGAGAAGGGGAATGGACCGCTTCATTGTCTCGATGTCGTTTCTGTGGCCGCCGGAGGCGCAGGAGTCTATCCGCAGACCGGGATTGTCCGCCAGGAGGTAGTCCCAGAAGGCCAGATAGCCCTGAATATATCTGTTCTCCCGGTATCCCACTCTGTCGGGTGTCTCGCCGTACTGCCAATAGGACAGGGGTTCGATGTTGTAGTCCTGGCGGTAGAGGTCGATGCCGTTGTCTTTTATGAACTTTGAGAAGTGCTTTTGGGCCCACTCGAGGCATTCCGGGTTGCCGATGTCAACGAGGGCCCAGCCCGGGTCGCCGCCCAGAAGCCAGTCGGGATGATTGGAGCGAATCCAATTCTCTCCCGCCGCCCGCTCCGGCTCGAACCAAACGATAACTTTGTAGCCGTGCTTGTGGGCCACGTCGGAAATGGGCTTAAAGCCGCCGGGGAACCGTTTTTGGTCCACTTCCCAGGTGCCGGTGTTGGGCCAGTCGCCGTTGTTGGGGTACCAGCCCGCGTCCATCCACCAGTGGGTAATGGGGATTTTGTGTTTCGCCATTTTCTCGATAAACTCAATCTGGTTTTCGGTGCTGGCGTTAATCATTTCGTAGAAGAAGCCGGAGGTGACGCCGCAGGTCATGGGTTCCGGCGCTTTGCCGTCCACACGGGGGACGATGTGGTCGATGTAAAATCTGCGCCAGATGTTCTGGCTGCGGAGGTAGTCGCCGTCGTAGGGCAGGAACACCGACAGAGACGAGCGAACCTTTTCGCCGGGGCGGAGGACGGAGTTGAAGAACTTCTGACCGGCGGAGAGGTGGGCGGTGTTGGTGCGGGTGCCGGCGCAGTCAAGCTGCCACTGACCCGGCCAGCCCAGAGCCAAAATGTAGCCGCAGTTGCCGCAGTCAATGTTGAAATAGGGCGACGCGCCGCCGCAGGCTCTGCCGTTGCGGGGTTCGATGTGCACGTTGGCGTCGAAATCGAAACCGGCGATGTGGGGCACGGTTGTCACCACCGGGGCGAAGTCGTCCTCCCGAACGTTGGTGCCGATGTCGTGGTGAATATTGAAACTCTGTTCCGTGGTGCGGCCCAGTTCAGTATCGATGCCTTTTATATTCGACAGAATCGGGGTGTCGGCGGCGCCGGTGTTCTCGAACCAAAGGGTCCACTCAACCACCGGGTAGTCGTCGTAGCGCACCGCTTCGCAGCGGAGTTCCAGCTTTGTGGCCGGATCGAACCACTTGTGGTGAACGAGAGTCTTGTGGGGCTCCGGCTTTTCCGACTTTACGGAGTAGGCCCAGTCATCCAGAAATTCCCGGGAGGATTTGCCGCCGTAGACAAAAGAGAAAGGCAGTTCCGGCACGGGGGGCCGCTTGCCGGAGTCGATGAACTTAAGGTCCCTGGAGACGTTTATGGTCTTGCCGTTTTCAAGCTCGACTTTCGGGTTTACCCAAGCGCACTGGTCGGAAGCGACGTCGCCGTTGATGTCCACTTTCAGGTTGAAGGAGGCGGCGCCTCGGAGATCGATGTCGATTTCCCGCATTTCGCCGAATTTAATCTCACCGGAAGTGAAAAGCTCTTTGCCGCCGGCGGATACGGTCATAATCACGTTTCCGCCGTCGCTTCTGCCGTCGATGCCGCAGAGAGCGGTAAAGCGTTTGCCGGCGGAGGGCAGGGATATGAGGATGTCGCTGGGACCGTGGGCGAAAATGCCGTCATCGTAGTCCTTGCCCGCCAGAGATAACTTCACGTTGCCGTAACGGTGGTTGAGGTTGGCGTCGTTGAAGTTTTGCAGGACGATGATTCCCGCGGGGTAGTCCGGCGTCGGTTGGGATTTGCCCTCAAACTTGGCTTCGTACCAAGCGTTTATGGCGGACATTTCTTTTTCGCTTACCGTAACCGCGTATGACGCGGAGACGGCAAGCGCCAAGAAAACTGTGAGAACGAATTTGAGCATGAATTTCTCTCCTTTGAATGAGTGATTAATTATATTATCACACATACACCGCGCCCATGTCAAGGGACTTTGATTTTTTCTCGCCGAAGGAGTAAAATACGGGTATGAAACGGTACGGTATTTTCACTCGGGATGTGACGCTGGTGCTTCTGGCGGGCTTCTTTTTTATGGTGTCGCCCATGATGGTGACGCCCCTTGTGGCGGGCTTCGGCGAGTCCATGGGGGCGGGGGGAGTCCTCATGGGCGTCCTGGCCGCCGCCACCAACATCTGCTCCCTCTGCTTCCGGCCCGTCACCGGCATGGTTGTCGACCGCATAAGCCGCTACAAGTGGGCCCTCATCGGCAACTTCTTCGTCACCCTGGCCTGCGTGGGCTACGTTTTGTCAACTTCGCCCCTTATGCTTCTGGGGTCTCGGCTTGTCCACGGCGTGGGATTCGCTTTCAGCACCGTCTGCACTACCGTTTGGATGGCGGATTTGCTGCCGGAGGAGAAGGTGGGCGCGGGAATGGGGGTCTACGGCGCGGTGAACGCTCTTTCCATGGCAATCGGCCCCACCCTGGGAGTCTTTCTCTACCGACATTACGGCTACCGGGCCGCCTTCGCCGCCGCTCTCGTTTTCTGCCTTTTGGCAACGGTGACGATACACCTCATAAGCGAAAGGTGCGAGCCCAAGGCGGTCGCGGAGAAGAAACCTCTGCGGATTCTCGACAAAAACGTGATTTTCATCGCCCTAACGCTTATGCTCTTCGGCATTCCCTACTTCGCCACCCAGTCCTTTTTGCTCACCTACGCCGGAGTGAGGGGCGTTGCCGCCAACGTGGCCTATTTCTTCCTGCTCTACGCCTTTTTCGTGTTCTTCACACGGCTTATAATGAAAAACCTCTTCGACACACTCTCCTTCGGGAAGTTCATCGCCATGGGGTCGGTGTCGGCGCTGCTTGCCATAGTCTGCCTGCACTTTTTATCGAATTATATCACTCTCGTTCTCGCCGGACTGTTTATGGCGGGGGGATACGGGCTTATGTGCACCGTGTGTCAGGCGGAGGCCATACGCCATGCCGCCCCCGGTTCCCGGGGCCTTGCCGGGACCACCCTCTACATGGGCATGGATTTGGGTATGATTCTCGGCCCCCTTATCGCCGGAGTGCTGTACGCCC
>JAGDDM010000287.1 GCA_017958015.1 Abditibacteriota bacterium
AGAATGTTGCCGACCTGGTTAAGTCCAAGGGCTTTGAAATAGTGAACATTGACGCTACGGTTTCATGCCAGAAGCCCAAGCTCGCTCCCCACATCGAGGATATGCGCCGGAACATCGCCGCCGCCTGCGGAATCGACTTTTTCAAAGTCAGCGTGAAGGCCACCACCACGGAACACCTCGGATATGAGGGCCGGGGAGAGGGTGTGACGGCGCAAGCGGTTTGCTTAATAAGGTAATTATATTATATTGGGAATCGGGAATCGGGGGCGGTGTTTCACTTTCGCGAAACGGATTATAAAACCGACACCGCAATGTGGATTTTATAATTCGTTCGCGATGCGAACACCGGAATTATTCATTATTCATTAGCGAAGCGACTTCACTATTCATTCGCGCCGTAAGGCGCGCTGCCCCTAAAACCTATAATTTGACATTTCCCCACATATGTATTAATATCAATTATACCTAACAACCAAGGAGGAAGTTATGAAAAAAGTGTTGTTTATCTTGGCTCTCGCCGCTTTGGCGTCCGCCTCTTTCGCCGACGTGTCGATTACGGATTGGGGACTACTCGATTCGGATACTTACCGTTATGACTCCGATGAGGCGTTTATAAGAGACGCGGAGCCCAACGGCTTCGATTTGTACATGAATCCCACCGACCGCCCGGTTCACAGAAACGCGGATTTTCGTTCCTCGAATATTTCCGGCTGGGTTTACGATGAAGAGGGCGAGTTTACTGTCACGATAACAGGTTTTGAGGATATATCTCCGAACAACTTTACCGGGATAGCCGTGCTGCTTCACAACGAAAACAAAGACGCGCAAGGGTATTTGGCTTCGTACACCGGCCCGGGAACGTATAAATTCAATTCCGGCAATGCCAGCAAGTTCTTCGAATTAAGTACCGGCGATGTGGTCGCCGATATAACGATCATGTTCGGTCGTTTCACCAGCGCCGGCAGCGGCTCTTATGCCCAGTTCGGTGATAATACGGTCGGCTCCTTATATGTTACCTTCGGCGATGAGGAACAGCCGGAGACGACCGTTCCGGAACCCTGCACGATTGCGTATGCTGTTACGGGACTCGGTTCTCTCGCGGGAATCAAGAAAAGATTCGGTAAATAACTCACAAACAAAAAAACCGCCCTTTCGGGCGGTAATTTTTTTGCGTCGATTACTTTACAAGAGTTCGTCTGCCGAAGAAAGCGGCTCCCGCGACGCCGGTGATGAGCGCGATAAGCGTGCCCGGTTCCGGCACTTCGGCGGTGACGGTTGCCAGGGTGTAGACGGAGTTCCAACTTGAGTCGTAGCTTGTGAGCAGCACGTCGAAGCCGTCGCCGTTCGCGTACATCAGCATGGGGTAGGCGGAGCCGGCGTCGGCGAACTTGCCCTGAGAATTGTACACGCCGGAGGGACTCACGACGATGTCGGTGTAGAACAAATCGTCCCACACGAAGTCGCCGCCGGAGGGACCGTCGATGGCGGCCAGGACGATTTCGCCGTCCGCCTCGGTAAGTACGTTGCCGGAGGCGAGCTGCCGGGCGGTGAACTTATACATGTTCTTGGCTCCCTGGGCTCCCCAGTTCTCTTCGCCGGCGGCGTAGTAGGCGTTGCCCGCGTCGTCGAAGATGAGGGCGCCGGAGGCGGATCCTACTGTGATGACCGGGGTGGCGGTGCCGTCGGCGGCCACCTTGTTCACCGTGTTGCCGGCGATGATATAGATGTCGTCCCCCGCGACTTTCATGTCGTAGTTGCCCGCGAGGGTGGTGAAGAGAGTGGTTTCGCCGGTGGCGTAGTCGTAGACGTTTACGGCGCCCTTGGAGCTTTCGCCGAAGTAGACCTTGTCGCCCACAACCCTAACGAAGGAGCCGTAGACCGGGCTTGTTTCGGCCAGGGTCTTGGTGTATTCGCCGGTGGCGCCGTCTATCTCGTAGAGCTCCACGCCGTTGTAGATGACGAAGTCGCCGCTTGACAGTCTGCCGAAGCCGGACACGTAGACGCCGTCGTTGTCGTCAACGGTGATTTCCGTTACCTTGTAGCCGCTCGGGACGGTCATGATTGATGCCTGAGCGCAGACAGCCGCCATGAGAAGCAGAGAGAACAAAACTTTTTTCATTTTTCGATAAAGCCTCCTTTTTGCTTATCGTAATATCCCTCGAGAATCTTAAACTCACCGTCGAAAACGCCCCAGGTTCGGACGTACATGTAGGCCGCAAGGGCGTCCGTGAGCTTTTCTTTCGCCATGCCCACCGGTTTAACGTCATGGCCTTTTGACGTAACCGTGAACATGGCGTCGGTGAGGATTCGATTCCCGACGTTGCCGGTGATTGTGAGTTTGTCGCCCACCTCAACCTCTTCCTCCGAGTCGGTGATAACCTTCGCGGCGGCGGAACGGTCGGGGGACTCTATGATAAATCCGTCTTCGGTTATGAAGGTGACAACGGCTTCGGTAATGACGCCGTAGCCCTCGGCGCCGCCCACGGACACAGCCGGGGAAACCTTTGCCACGGCGTCAATCTCCGCGGATATCTCGCCGAAAAGCTGACTGCCGTCGCCGGTGACGGCGTCCGTCAGACGAATATATTTGAACTCCTTCAGGTTGGCTTTGATGAAGTTGCCGCCGGCGTCCCTTGCCGGTACCCCCGGGAGAGTCTCAACCACGGCGTCGGCGATGTCGAAGGCGTCGCCGCCGCCGCTGACTTTGTCGAACTCAAGACTCTCGTCGTCCTCGCCGTCGTAGGGCCGTTCCGGGACGGTGTAGAGCTGTTCGGCGGTTCTGGTCGCATTGAAGTAGGGCGTCTCAAGGTCTTGGGGCAGGCCCACGGTGGGGGTGAACTCGGCGTAGCCCCGCAGGGGTGTCTCCGAGTTGCCGGTGTCAACGTTGCCTTCCATGTCCGCCGGGAGAATGTTGGGGAGAATGAGATACCAGCGCTCGCCGTCGGGGCTTATTTCAACAAAGGCGGGTTCCTGAAATCGGTAGTAGGGGTCGCCGCCCACGAACATGGCGTTGGAAAAGACGATGAAGTCCATTCCGTAGGGGTTTGCGGGGTCGTCTTTGACGGGAGTGTCGAAGGCGAGGGTGATGCTGCCGCCGTCGCCCAGGGTCACAAGGGAGTCGTTGCAGGGCACGTCGACGTAGAGTCCCATGGGGGCGCCCAGGGCCCGGGACGGGTCGTTGTAAAGTCTGTTTTTGACGAACTGACCGGGGCCCGGAGAGTAGTCGATGACTTCCGACGCGAAGGGACTCCCGAAGAGGGATGAGGAGGCGCAAAGAAGCGCGGCTATGAGAAGATGTTTCATTTTGTCTCCTTTGCCGAATCAGTTGTTGTCGTAGAGGCCGTTGTCGTCGCCCAAAAAGCCCAGGTCGAAATCGGCGCTATCCGCGTTGTAGGCGTTTTTGCCTTCGACTTTCTCGATGGGTTCCGAGGTGACGTGTCCGTCGCACCAGGCCACGTTGGCGTATCCGCCGTGGCGGAAAGCGGTTGTGGGCGTGGAGGTGGGCGCTTTGTCGCCGTCGGAGTCCACGGAGTAGGGAGGCTCCGCGAAGGAATACTCAACCAGATAGTATTCCTTTTTGTACTTCATGACAAGGGCTGTGTCGCTGAGCATCACAGTGCGGGCCGGGGACTTCAGGTCGCTCTGCAGGGACGCCACTTCGGCGCAATCCGGGGCGGGGTTTTTGTAGTAGGTGCCGCCCACGTATTGGGCGTTGTAGCCGTAGCCGCCGCAGCCGGACTCGAAACTGCCGGAATATGTTTCCAGGTTGTCGAGGTTGGGGGCGGACGGGCACCGCTTTACGCCGCCGCTGCCGGAGATGTACCGCCAAAGGGGACCTTTTTCGGGCAGAAAGTCGCTTTTGGCGCCGTTCCGAACGCCGTGCCACCGTCTGACTCCGCCGGCGGGGTTTCCGGAGAAGATGTCCGGGGCGGCGGGAACGTATCTGCCGTCATTGTCGTCGCAGTAGGACAGCATGGCAAAGGAGAGTTGTTTGAGATTGGACGCGCAGGAAGAACGCTTAGCGGCACTCTTTGACGACGTAAACGCGGGGAAAAGTATCGCCGTGAGGACGGCGATAATCGCGATTACGACAAGGAGCTCGATAAGTGTGAACGCGTGTTTAGCTTCAGACATCTTTGCCTCCGAAGATGGTGCTGACATACCTGCGGGATAGGTCTTTCGACTCGCGGATCGTCCTCCTCGGCGCCTTCCCACGCGAATATACCTTCGCGCAGTGGCTGTTTGCCGATTCGTCCCCGCTCACGGCGGCGGGCCCGTAACGGATTCTAACCGTTTTCCCTTGAATCCCGTGGCTTTCACCTATTGTAACACGGCGGCGGTGATATGTCAAACGGCTTTGCCTGTTGCGTAAAAACGCGAAAAGTGGTAAAATAGAACGGATGTTTCGGTTGTCATCATGAGAATCCTTGACAAAAATTCCCTCAAAGCCCTGGCGGATGTGGGCAGTATCGGACTTTTGAACTGCATCGCGATACTCATCGGGATGGGAATGGGCTACGCCCTGGACAAAGTCTTCGGCACATACCCGATTCTTACTTTCGTATTCGTGTTGTTCGGTTTGTCGGCGGGAATCTACGAGTCTGTGGGCATTCTCAAAAAGGCGATTGAACGTTCAAACGAGGACGAAGATGATTGACAGAGCCCTGCGGATATCCTTGATAATCCTGCCGGCGGTGGCGGCGCT
>JAGDDM010000288.1 GCA_017958015.1 Abditibacteriota bacterium
CATTTTCGCGGCACATCCGCGCCGCGGCGCCCGGAAACCCTGTCCCAAACGCAAGATATATTATACCGCACTCCGAACCGAGTGTCAACCCCTTTTTCGGAAAAAATCGAAAAATTTTAAATGATTTTTCGGCGGTATATATCGCTCCGAAAACATCCGCTCTCGGCGCAACGAATAAAATTATACCGCATCACGCCGGGGATTTCAACCCTTTTTCGGAAAAAAGTCGAACTTTTTTCGAAATTTCTTTAAATCGGTTCCGAAAAAGCATTCCCGGACCCTATCGCGACTGTTTTACGGAAACCGCAAATCGAAGACGAGAGAAGCTTAAAGTCTTCCCCGCACCAAAAAAAGAGCCCATTCGGACTCTATCGCAACCGTTTTACGGAACCGGTAAAACAAATGCGGAAAAAGCTTAAAATCTTCCCCATACAAAAAAGGAGCTCTTTCGAGCCCTATCGCAACCGTTTTACCGAACCGGTAAATCTGAGGCGAGAAAAGCTTAAAGTCTTCCCCGCCCCAAAAAAAGAGCCCTTTCGGGCCCCGGGTTGGTGGGCGGTATTGGATTTGAACCAATGGCCTCTTCGGTGTCAACGAAGCGATCTCCCCCTGATCTAACCGCCCAAGGTAGATATATTATATCACTAAATTTCGGACTTGTAAACCCGAAAAAGGCGTCTTTTTCGGAAAAAGACGCCTTTTTTTTCGATAAGTTTAGTTTGCGGGAGGTGCCGGAGGCATATCGTCTCCGCCGGGAACGGTCTTCTTGACCACGGGAGCGGCCAGATAGTTCTGCATATCGGCGGCGGACTGAACGCCCATGAGCCACTGCTGGAGATACATGGATCTCTCGGCGACCTGGTTGCGGATGGATTCCTTTTCGGCGGGGGTGGCGTCCTTGCCGATGGCGTCCAGCTTGACGATGTGGTAGCCGTACTGGGTTTTGAAGGGTTCGCTGTATTCGCCGACCTTCAGCTCGAAGGCGGTCTTTTCGAACTCGGGAACCATTTCACCGTGGGTGAACCAACCCAGGCTGCCGCCGTTCTTGGCGCTGCCGGGATCGTCGGAGTTCTGACCGGCCAGGAGGGCGAAGTTTTCGCCGGCCTTAACCTTGGCGTAGATGGCGTCGATTTTGGCCTTGGCGTCGGCTTCGGCTTTTTCCTTGTCCTTCTCCGCGGAGTCGAACTTCACGAGGATGTGGCTGGCCTTAACGTACTGGGCGAGCTGGTCGTCGGTTACGGCGTACTGCTTCCGGGCGACTTTTTCCGCCAAAACGGACATCTTGGTACCGGCCAGGAATCTGTTCTTGGTAATCTTGTAGGTGGCGCAGAAGGAGTCCAGATCGGTCATCTTCGCCTTGGCGAGGGTTTCGTCGATCTTGGGCTGAACGTCTTTGCCGTAGTCCAGGGTGACGCCGGCCTTCTCGGCGGCATCGTCGATCATTGTTCTGGTGAGCATCTCGGTGAGGACGGTGGGTCCGTTCCAGAACCAGAGGGTCTTCATAAGCTCACCCTTGGTGACGGTCTTGCCGTTTACCTTGCCCACAACGGTATCGTCGGGCATCTTCCAGAACTTCTCGAGCTCAGCCTGCTGGTTGAACTCTGCCGCGTAAGCGGGCTTCATTCCGCCCACGCAGAGGGCGGTGACGGCCGCGAGGGCCAACGCGATAAGCGTTTTACGCATTGTAAAATGCTCCTTTCGTAAATTGAAATCTTTATTTTGTCGGTCAGATAAATCGGGCTATAAGCTCCAGCGCGATAAGCGTTACCATGGGCGCCAAATCCAACCCGTTCACCGGCGGAACAATCTTCCGCGCCGGGTTGTTGACGGCGTCGGCGAAATCCTTTATGAACAGGAGGCTGCGGTTCCGGCGGTAGAGATCCGTCCAGGACAGAATCACGTCGATTATCACGCCGTAGAACATAGCCTTGATTATGACCGATATAATCAAACGCATGATCAGGAAAGCTCTTCCGATCTCTTGGCGGCGGCTTTCACCGCCTCAATGACGGCGGAGCGGAATCCGCCCTTTTCCAGTTCGTCCACTCCGGCGATGGTGGTGCCGCCGGGGGATGTGACCGCGTCCTTGAGACAGGCCGGATGGCCGTTGGTGTCAAGGAGCATCTTGGCGGAGCCGTAGACGGTCTGAGCGGCCAGCTTCAGGGATACGGCTCTGGGAAGTCCCACGCGTACGCCGGCGTCGGAAAGGGCCTCTATCATGATGAACACGTAGGCCGGTCCGCTGCCGGAAAGTCCGGTGACCGCGTCCAAAAGCCGCTCCGGAACCTCGAAGCTGACGCCCAAGGAGTCGAAGAGAACCTTGGCGACCCGGGCATGCTCGTCGGTGGCGCTGCCGCCTCTGGCGAAAGCAACCGCTCCGGCGCCCACCTGGCAGGGGGTGTTGGGCATGGCCCGAACAACCGCCTGACCGTCCCGAAGGTGCGCTTCCAGTTTTTCCAAAGGCACTCCCGCGGCGATGGAAATAACCAGGGCGTCCGGGTTTATCGACTCCGCGATTTCATCCAGAACGCTCCGCACGAAGCCGGGCTTCAGGGCGATGAGAACGACGTTGGCGTCCTCCACCGCTTCGGTATTGGAACCGGTGGTATTCACGCCCGCTTTTTCGGACACACGGCGGAGTTTTTCCGTGTCGATGTCCGCCACGGTTATGTTTTCCGGCTTAACGGTACCGGAGGAAGCCGCGCCGTTTACGATGGCGGAACCCATGGCGCCGCCGCCGATTACCGCCAGCTTTATTTTGACATCCTTGGCGAGGTCGGAATCCCGCCGAACAAGCTCTTTACTCATATTCGGTGTATCCGTCTTCCTCGTCCTCGGAATCATCGTGCATATCCACCTGATTGTTGTTGGGGACGTAGACTTTAATCTTGTTGCCGATGTCCTCAACCACGCCGTTCATGGCGAAGATGACGCCGTTCATGAAGTCGAATATTCTCATGCACTCCATTTCGTCTTCCACCAACTCCAGATTGAGAACAACGGTGGAGCCGCTCGCCAAATACTCGGCGGGCTCGCTCACGTCCTCGAAGCTCTTCAGATTCTTCCACACGGAAACCGTCTGCTTGGGAGCGTTGAAACGCAGGTTCGGCCTCCTCACACGAGAGGAAGAGCGGCGGTTGAAGGAAACCGGCCGGCGATAGCGGTCCTCGGCGGGTTCGGCATCCGGCGCGAAGTTTTCCATAAGGTTGTCCCATACGTTCTTTATACTCATAAATAACTCCTTTCGTTATTGTTTTCCGTAGTCTCTCGCGCCGAAAATCGCCGTTCCGACGCGCACCATGTTGCTTCCGAAGGCGATGGCGGTTTCGTAGTCGCTCGTCATACCCATGGACAGGTACTTTCTCATCTCCTTCGGAAGGGAATCGTAAATCTTTTTGAGGCGCTCGAAATAGGGTCGGGGATCCGCGCCGAAGGGAGGAATGCCCATGATTCCCCTCACCGCCACGCCGGGCAGGTCGTTGGCCGCGAGAGCCAAGTCCCTCGCCTCATCCGGATTCATTCCGGTCTTGGTGTCCTCCTCGGACACCTTCGCCTCGATAAGTATGTCTATCCGCCGTCCCGCGGCAAGGGCGCGCCTCGATATCTCCTCCGCCAGCGCCGCGGAGTCAACGCTCTGAATCATGCTCACGAAGGGAGCGATGTACTTCACCTTGTTCCGCTGGAGGTGGCCTATCATATGCCAATTGCCAATCGCGCCCAGTTCATCGTATTTGGATACCAGTTCCTGAACGTAGTTTTCCCCGAATTCCGCGGCGCCCGCGGCCGCCGCTTCCTTTATATCGGAGCAGGGCTTGGTCTTGGTGACGGCAATGAGAGTTATGTCCTCACGAGTCCGCCCCACGGATTCCGCCGCCGCGGCTATTCGAGCGTTCACTTCTTCAAGGTTAGACGATATTAAAGACATTATATTACCCTAAAGTATATATTATCACATTAACGCGTATAAATCAATTATCCGGAAAAAATTACGCGTTTTTTTTCTTGCCGAGCCGGTTTGCGGCGAATTTGTATATCTCTCCGAAGAATACGGATATGACAATGTTTGCCGCCGTCCACAAAAAGGCGGTTTCCGGCCAGCGGGGTCCGCTGAGCACTCCGACCCTCGACAAAACGATAAACAACAAATTGACGATGTACCAAACACCG
>JAGDDM010000289.1 GCA_017958015.1 Abditibacteriota bacterium
AGCATCGCTTCCTTCGGAGAGGATATCAAGGCCCTGACAATCACCGTCAACGGTTTGTCCAAGGCCTATTCCATGACCGGTTGGAGACTGGGCTACGCGGCGGCGGCGCCGGAGATAGTGAAGGCCATGAGTTCGATTCAGGGCCACAGCACCTCCAACCCCACATCTTTCACCCAGCCCGCGGCGGCGGTCGCCCTCAACGGCGGCTGCGAAGCGGTGGACGAAATGGTGAAGGCCTTTGACCAGCGGCGGAAGTACATCGTGGGACGCCTTAACGACATTCCGGGTATCAGCTGTTTCATGCCCGGCGGCGCTTTCTACGCTTTCGCCAATATTTCCGGCCTCTACGGAAAGTTCGGCAAGGGCAAACTCATCAAGACCTGCGACGATTTCGCTTCCTATCTGCTGGATGAAGTCAAGGTCGCGGTGGTTCCCGGCAGCGGCTTCGGGGCGCCCGCCTACATGAGACTTTCCTACGCCACCTCCATGGAGGCGATTAAAGAGGGTCTCGACAGAATATCCGCGGCGGTGGCGGAACTGAAGTAACCCGCCATCCGAAGAGATATGCCGATTCAGGATTTTGCCGACATAATAGCCGATATCTACGATATACGAATTACCGACCTCGCCCTTTTGGAGCGGGCGCTGACGCACCGTTCCTATTTGGGCGAGGATCACAGTCGTGTGTCCAACGAGCGGCTGGAGTTCCTGGGGGACTCGGTCATCGGCATAGTCATGGCGGAATATCTCTACGAGAAGTATCCCGACAGGCCCGAAGGCGAGCTGAGCAAAGCCAAGGCCGTGGCGGTGAGCGAGCCGGAGCTGGCGGAAGCGGCGGAGAAGATTAAACTCCCGGACTTCATCATCATGAGCGCCGGTGAGCGTCACAGCGGCGGCGCCAAGCGGCCCTCCATCGTGTCCGACGCTTTCGAGGCGTTGGTGGCGGTTGTGTATCTGAACTGCGGCATGGCGGCGGCGGAGAAGTTCGTGCTGGGAAGTCTTACGGAGATGCTGGAAAAAATAGACAAAAACGAGTATCTCTCCGATTTCAAAACAAAACTGCAGGAGTATATCCAGGGACGGTTCAAGTCCACGCCCAAATATCGGGTTGTCGGCGAAATCGGTGCCGACCACGACAAAACATTTGTGGTGGAGGTAATCTTCGCCGGCGAGGTTTTGGCGGAAGGCATCGGCAAGAGCAAAAAGGCCGCCGAACAAAACGCCGCCAAAAAAGCCTTGGCCATATACGAAACGCGGGAACAGAATAACGAATAAAGAAACAAACATCCGTTCCCCCGAGGAACGGATGAGTTTTTGAAGAGGTTTCAATGAACAACGCCGACATAGCGGTTATTTGCTCCGCTTCCATAGATCTTCAGTGGGAGGAGAAGGAAACAATCACCCTTGACACTCCCTACGGTCCCACCAGCGACGCTATCACCCTGGGCAAAGTCCGGGGAAAGAAAGTCGCCTATATGCCTCGCCACGGGTACAAGCACATCTACGCTCCCCACACGGTGCCCTACAAGGCCAACATCCGGGCCTTCAAGAGTTTGGGCGTGAAGAGAATCTTCTCTATTCAGACCGTGGGTTCCCTGCAGCCGGACATCAAACCCGGCGAGTTTGTGGTGATAGACCAGTTCGTGGACAGAACCTCCGGACGTTCCTGCACCTTCTTCGACGGTCCCGACGTTGCCCACCTGAGCGCCGCTTATCCCTTCTGCCCGGAAACCCGGGAGCTGGCGGTTAAGTGCGCCAAGGAACTGGGCATTACCGTCCACGAAAAGGGCACCTGCGTAATCATTGAGGGGCCCCGGTTCTCCACCTGCGCGGAGAGTCAGTGGTTTACGAACATGGGCTGGCACGTGGTGAATATGACTCTCTATCCGGAATGCATCCTCGCCCGGGAGCAGGAAATGTGCTACTCTTCCGTGGCTCTTGTCACCGACTACGACAGCGGCATCGTGGCTCAGGGGAACGTTAAGCCCGTGACCCACGCGGAAGTGGGCAGAGTGGCGGCGGAGAACGTGGAGAAGTCCGCGAAACTCCTTCTTTCCATGATTGAGAGAATCCCCGACGAGCAGCACTGCGGCTGCGACCACGCCATGGACGGAGCCCGATTCTGATGGAACGCACCGTTGACTATGACGGAGCTCGGGTAAAGCTCATCGACCAGCGGCTGCTGCCGGCGGAATTCAAACTCGTCTATATCGACGCCGTGGATGACATGGCCTTCGCCATTAAGGACATGATTGTTCGGGGCGCGCCCGCAATCGGTGTGGCGGCGGCGCTCGGCGTGGTTTTGGGCGCGAAGAACTCGCAAGCAACCGATAAGGCGGCTCTCATGGCGGATATCGACAGCGCCTGCGAGACGCTGAAAAACACCCGTCCCACGGCGGTGAACCTCTTTTGGGGCATCGACCGCATGCGGGATGTGGCGGCGAAAACGGAGGGAAGCGTTGCCGACATAATCGAGGCCATGGAGGCCGAGGGCCGGGCAATGCTGGACGCGGACGAGGCGGCCTGTCGGGCTCTGGGAGCCCACGGCGCGGAGTTGCTGCCGGATGAGTGCGTGATTATGACCATATGCAACGCCGGAGCGCTGGCGACGGTGGCCTACGGAACGGCTTTGGGGGTCATCAGAGCGGCGGCGGAAGCGGGGAAGAAGGTCAAGGTCTTCTCTTTGGAGACCCGTCCCCGGCTTCAGGGCATGAAGCTCACCTGTTACGAACTCATGGCGGACGGAATCGACGTCACCTGCGTCTCCGACGGCATGGCCGGTTCGGTTCTGCGCTCGAAGGGCGTGAACGCCGTGGTTGTGGGGGCGGACAGAATAGCCGCCAACGGCGATACCGCCAACAAGATAGGGACATACTCTCTGGCGGTGGAGGCGAAGTACCACAATGTGCCCTTCTACGTGGCGGCGCCGGTATCCACCATAGATTTCAACCTCGAAAGCGGCGGTTTGATACCCATCGAGGAGCGTGCGGAGGAGGAAATGACCGCACTGGGCGGCACCCGAATCGCTCCCGAGGGACTTAAAGTTTATAATCCGGCCTTCGACGTGACTCCCGCGGAACTCATCACGGCAATCGTGACGGAGAAAGGCGTTGTGAAGTCACCGAACGCGGAAAAAATGGCGGTACTTAAATGAACAGCGAGGAGATTAAGAAGTACATTAGGGACATACCCGATTTTCCGGAAAAGGGCGTCATCTTTCGGGATATTACAACCGTTCTCAACAACGGAGAAGTTTTCAAAGCGGTTATCGACGCTCTCACCGAGGAAGTGCGGAAGATGAATCCGGATTTCATCGCGGCGGTGGATTCCAGAGGTTTCATCATAGCCGCTCCCATTGCCTATACTTTGGGTCTGCCCTTCGTGCCCATCAGAAAACCCGGCAAGCTGCCCTACGACACATACGCCGAGTCCTATTCCCTTGAGTACGGCACCAACACGGTGGAGATTCACACCGACGCCATGCCCAAGGGCAAGCGGGGCGTGATCGCCGACGATCTCATCGCCACCGGCGGCACCTTGGCGGCGGCGGTGAAACTCATCGAGCGCATCGGCTGCGAAGTGGTGGGCGTGGCCGCTTTCATAGAACTTCTCGACCTGAAGGGCCGGGATTTGCTCAAAGACTACAACGTGTTTACACTGGTTAAATATTAGGAGTTACTGTTATGGACAAGAATCTTTACACGGACAGCGAGTCGCTGGCGATTTTCATGCCTCTCTCCGAGGATTACGCCGTTGAGCTTGCTCTCAAGCTTACCGCGGACCCGGACGGGGAGCAGGTGAACCTCATGCGGGCGGACCTGTTTTCGGAAATAGCCGAGCGGGCGGAGCTTTCCGCTCAGCCCATAGTGGGGGACGCTTGGAAGAACCTTATTTTCGAGCTTCTCCTTGAGGGCGACAACGTGTTCGCCAAGAAATCCGAGTGCGTGCCCCTGTCGGAAATGGGCGCATCCCTGGTGGCCCAGGTTCGCAGAGAACTGCTCATCATCAAGCGCATCGCCGACATCGACATGACCGAGCTTCTGCCGGACTATCCCTCCATGAAGGATTTCGCCCCCAAGAAGATTGTCTGCCTCAACAAGAACCGCGAGGAACTGAAGAAGAAACTCCTGGAAAGCGACGACTGGACGGAGATTTTGGCGGACTACTTCCTCCGGAACGGCTCCGGCATATTCGGTATGTACCGGGCCTTCCGCTGGCTCAGCCACGCGGAGGAGGGCGAGAAGTTCTGCGGTGTGGAACAGCCGGACCCCATCACCCTGGCGGACCTCACCGAATACGCTTGGCAGCGTGAGGCCGTGCGCCGGAACACCTTGAAACTCCTGAAGGGACTGCCCGCCAACAACATGCTCCTCTACGGCGACAGAGGCACCGGCAAGTCCTCCACCGTGAAAGCCATGCTCAACGAGTTCAGCGAAGAACCCCTGCGGCTTATGGAAGTTTTCAAGGAGGACATCGTGGACCTGCCGGAGATTCTCTCCGTGCTCAGAAACAGACCGGAAAAGTATATCCTCTTTATCGATGACTTCTCCGTGGAAGAAAACGAGAGCGGTTATAAGACTTTGAAAGCCATTCTCGAGGGCGGCATCGAGGCCAGACCTCAGAACGTGGTGCTCTACGCCACCTCCAACCGCCGGAACCTCATTCGCGAGCGGTTCTCCGAGCGGGGACCCCAGAGCGACGACGTGAACCCCGAGGACACCCAGGCGGAAAAACTCTCCCTCTCCGACCGGTTCGGTATGAAGATTCCCTTCCTGTCCCCCTCCAAGGACGAGTATCTCAACATCGTCAGAGCCCTTGCCGCCAAGCGGGGCATCGAGGTGGACGAAGCCATGTGCAAGAAGGCCATGAACTGGCAGATCGCCAGATCCGGCCGCGCCGCGAAGCAGTTTGTGGACTTTATCGCCGGCGAAATGGGACTGGACGCGGAAGAATAGTCACGCTCCCTAAAATTATAATCAAGCATTGTATCAGAGGTATAACGAATGAAGAGAATCATATTTATTCAGACATTTTTGTCCCTGCTTTTGAGCACCGTTCTCTGCGTTGTCGCTTACGCCAAGAGCGAAGTGAAGGCAAAAGCCGATATCGCGGTCATTTGTTCCGCTTCCATCGACTTGCAGTGGGAAGAGAAAGAACAAATCAAGATTAAGACCCCCTACGGCGCCACCAGCGACCTTATCACCGTGGGAAAAGTTCGGGGCAAGCGGGTTGCCTACATGCCCAGACACGGCTACAAGCACACTTACGCTCCCCACACCGTGCCCTACAAGGCCAACATTTGGGCTTTCAAGCAGCTGGGCGTGAAGAGAATCTTCTCCATACAGACCGTGGGTTCCCTGCAGCCGAACATCAAGCCCGGCGAGTTCGTGGTGATAGACCAGTTCGTTGACAGAACCTCAGGCAGACCCGCCACCTTCTTCGACGGTCCCGACGTGGCCCATCTCAGCGCGGCGTACCCCTTCTGTTCGGAGACCCGGGAGCTGGCGATTAAGTGCGCCAAGGAACTGGGCATAACCGTCCACGAAAAGGGCACCTGCGTTGTTATCGAGGGACCCCGGTTCTCCACCTGCGCCGAAAGTCAGTGGTTCACCAAAATGGGCTGGCACGTGGTGAACATGACTCTCTATCCGGAGTGCATTCTGGCCCGGGAGCAGGAAATGTGTTACTCCTCCGTGGCTCTCGTTACCGACTACGACAGCGGTATCGTGGCTCAGGGCCACGTGGCCCCCGTGACCAACGCGGAAGTGGGCAGAGTGGCGGCGGAGAACGTGGAAAAATCCGCCAAACTCCTCCTGTCCATGATAGAAAACATTCCCGACGAACAGCACTGCGGCTGCGACCACGCCATGGACGGAGCCAGACTGTAATATAATCGCATA
>JAGDDM010000290.1 GCA_017958015.1 Abditibacteriota bacterium
CACCATCGACAGGGAGGTGAAGTGATGAAAAAAAGTTTAATCAGACTCATTCTCGTTACGGTCATAGCCTTCCTGCTGGGTTTCATGCTCCCGGACTTCCTGGGCTTCTCGCCCGACGGCGCCAAGGCCGCGGTGACAATGCTCCCCACACGCCTTGCCCACATCACCGGCACCCCTCCCATGAGAGCCGGAAGCTATCTGCCCCTCATCGCCACCTATTCCCGGGTGATGAACGACATGAACGAGCACTACTACGGCAAGGTTGACATCAAGGAAGTCACCTACGACGCCATCAGAGGCGCTCTGGCGTCCCTGGGAGACCCCTTTACCCGCTTTATCGACCCGGAAGCCTTCAAGACAATGCAGGAGGAAAATCAGGGCAATTTCACCGGCATCGGCGCCCTTTTGGAAAGCACCGACAACGGCGAAGTGGCGGTTAAGGAACCCCTGCCGGACACCCCCGCCATCAAAGCGGGCGTCAAGAGCGGCGACGTCATTACCGAGGTTGACGGCAAGAGCGTTGTGAACATGGACATCGACGACGTTGTTAAACTCATCCGGGGCGAGGAGAACACCACCGTGAAGCTCACCGTCCGCAGAGGCGAGGAACACATCGTCATCCCCATCGTCCGCAAAGTCGTTCAGACCCAGACCGTCACCTTCAAAATGCAGGACGAAAAGGACAAGATAGGCTACATCAGACTCTACCAGTTCAACGAGCAGGCGGACACCAAGTTCACCGAGGCCTACAACAAGCTTGAGAAGCAGGGCATGAAGGCCCTCATCTTCGACCTCCGGGGCAACCCCGGCGGACTGCTCGACATGGCCGTCCGCATCGGCAGCGACTTCGTCAAGAAGGGCGACATCGTCATCATCCGCGACAGAGGCGGCAAGGAAACAGCGATTCCCGCGAGAAGCGACAGAACCGCCGTCACCTGCCCGGTGGTTGTCCTTGTTGACGGCAGCAGCGCCAGCGCCTCGGAGATTGTCTCCGGCGCCATTAAGGACCACAAGATGGGCACTCTGGTCGGCGAAAAGACCTTCGGCAAGGGCCTCGTTCAGACGCTTCTGCCCATGATAGACGGCTCCGCCACCGCCATCACCACATCCAAATATCTCACGCCCAACAAGATTGATATCCACAAAAAGGGCATCGAGCCGGACATCAAGGTTAAACTGGGCGACGACTTCGACAACGACAAGCCTGAAACCGACGATCAGCTTCAGGCCGGCCTCACCGCTCTGCGGGTGCAGATGAAGAAACTCCCCGCCTCCGCGCTGGATAAGTACAAACAAAAGGAAGAGAAGAAGGACGCCGAGAAAGAGGATAAGAAAGAAGACAAAAAGTAAATTATAAGGGGCCAGGGGTCAGGGGCCTGGGGTCAGCGATGGTGTTTTGCTATCGCAAAACGGATTATACAACCGACACCGCAATGCGGGTTGGTAGAATCCGCCGCCTTCGGCGGCACCTTCCCTGACACCCGAAACCCGGCACCTGGCACCTATTATGAAAAAGTTCTTAATTCTCCTCCCACTCTTTATTATCCTCATACTGTCCGGTCTCCCCTACGGCATCGCCGTAAGGCGGTATAAGGTGTCGTCCCCCAAGATTAACGCCGAAATAAAAATTGCCCTCATAAGCGATCTCCACGGCGAGGATTACAAAAAGCCCGTATCCCTCGTCAAGGCGGAAAAGCCGGACATCATCGTCCTCTGCGGGGACATCTTCGACGAATCCGCGCCGGACGACAACGGCCTTTCCCTCATCCGCGAACTGCTCCCCGCCGCCCCGGTCTACTACGTCACCGGCAACCACGAAGAATGGCGGAGCGATACGGGAAAACTGAAATCGAAACTCATCGGCATGGGGGTTACGGTCATCGACAACTTCTCGGACAGGGTCGATATCCGCGGGCAGAAAATACTCCTCAGCGGAATCGACGACCCGGGCTTCTACGGAACCGGGCGGTACATGCGGCGGCTGACGGAACTTCAACAGCCCACCGACGACTTCACGGTGCTCATCGCCCACCGGCCGGATTTTTGCGCCCACTACGACAGGGACCTTGTCCTCTGCGGCCACACCCACGGCGGACTGATGCGGATTCCCTTCCTCCCCGGCGGACTCGTGGCCCCGGGACAGGGCCTTTTTCCCCGCTACGCCGGCGGCATATACGAATACAAACCCCGGAAACACATGGTTGTGTCCCGAGGTTTGGCAAAACATACCGGCGTATTCCCCCGAATGTGGAACAGTCCGGAAATCTGTATTATCGACTTGGATTAGGTTATCGAATTTTAGGTTTTAGGTCTTGGGTTTTAGGTTTTAGGTCAGGTGCCGCCACAGGCGGCGGATTCTACCGACTCACATCGCGGTGTCGGTTTTATAATCCGTTTCGCGAAGCGAAACACTTCACCTAATAACCTATTAACCCGATAACCCGATATTATTTTCCGAAAAATCTTTTAATCACCGGCATCAAAGCCTCCGCGATATAGTCGTAGGAATCTATCTTCATCACCTTCGACCCGAGAACATACACCGCCGCGCCGACAACGATCTGCAGCGCGAATGTAAGCCCCACATTCATGCCGAGTTGCTCAAGGCCGTAGACAACGGCGCCCATTATGCAGGCGAGGATAATGCTTGGCATAATATCCCCAAGCTGTTTGTGATAGCCGTAGTCCAGAAGTTTCTTGTTGGGGTAGGCGTTGATAATGAGGCTGAGAGCTGTGGAGAAAAGGACGCTGAGGGCCATAATCTTCACTCCGAACCACATGGTGGAGAGGAGAATCACCACGTCGATAACCTTCTTCAGCACTTCCAAAAACAGGAATATATCGCTTCTGCCCAGCGCTTTGATGGCGGAGAGGTTGGCGGTGTGGATGGGATAGAAAAGGAACGCGAGGCACGCCACCCGAAGGTAGAACACACTGTCGAGCCACTTGTCCGTGAGAAGAAGCCGTATCACCGTCACCGCCGCCGCCGCCAGACCTATAAGCAACGGCGCCATAATGTAGACGCTTATTTTCATTGACCGCCGAGTCATCAGCCGCACCCGTTCCCTGTCGTCCTGCACGTGGGACATGGCGGGGAAAAGGACGCTGCTTATGGAGGCGTTGATGTTGGAGACGAGAATATCCGGCAGGTGGAATCCCCGGTTGTAGAGTCCCAGCTCCGCCGCGGTGTACATCTTGCCGATAATGGGCTGGCGGATTTGGTTAAAGACGGTGTTCAGAAGCTCCGAGACCAGGAGTTTCCAGCCGTAGGAATAAAGTCCCTTAAGCCGCTCCCAGGAGAAATCCCATGTGGGCCGCCAGTCAACGGTTATCCACAGGATAACGGTGTCCACGGTGACGTTGAACACCTGCTGAACCACCAGCGCCCACACACCGTAGCCCGCGTAGGCCATCCAAATGCCGATGATTGCCGCGCCGACGGTGCCGCCCAGTGTGGAGAAGAAGAACTTCCGGAACTGCATCATTCGGGACACGTAGGCCTGCTGAACGTTCTTGATTCCGGAGACGAAGAGGGTCAGAGACAGGGCCCGAATGAGCCACACCATGGACATGTCGTTGTAGAACCGGGCGATGGGAACCGCCGCGGCGCAGAGACCCAGGGTGAGGGCCGTGCAGAACACCAGATTGGTGTAGAAAACCGTGGAGAAGTCCGTCTTGTCCGCGTCTTTTTTTTGTATCAGGGCGTTCCCAAGGCCGCTGTCCACAAACACGGAAAGCACCGTTGTGATGACGGTTATCATCGCCACGGTGCCGTAGAGTTTCGGTTCAAGGACTCTGGCCAGGACGATGGCAACCACAAAGGATACCGCCTGGGCGCCGCAGCGCTCCGCGAACCGCCATATTAAGTTTCCGAAAACGCTTTTACGTGTGCTCTTTTCGGACATAAACGATTATTTCATACCCACGGCGATATACATTGTGGTTATGTACGCCGCCACGAGCATCCAACCTTCCCATTTTTGAAGCCGTCCCCGAACAATAAGAGCGGAGACAACAACCGTGAAACCGGTCATAATCATGAACATGGGGCTCATGATTCCGGTTACGGCATCGTGATTTTTGAAGTGGGCCACGAAGGGCATAACCGCCAGCAGCAAACTGTTGTGGTTCACCTTGGAGCCCAGGAAATTGCAAACCGCCAGCTCCGCGTGGGCGCCGTTTTTCATGACTATCATGTAGGCCGTCAGCTTCTCCGGCATCTCCGAGGCGAAGGGGCCCAGAACTATGGCTATCACCGCCGGGGACACGCGCATCAGCCCCGCCAGCGCCATCATGGAGTCCACGAACCGCTCGGAGCAGAGGAACACTATGGCGCCGCCCACCACAAGCTGAATAAGGGCTATCGCCATTTCTCCGGGAGTCACCTCACCGGTTTTCATGCTGTCGTCGTTGTTTTTCGCACTGTGCAGGAACACCTGAACCACGTAGCCGATGAGCACCGCGGTGAGAATAAGGCCCTCAACGAATGTGAGCTCGTCGCCGGTTTTCACGAAAATAAAGGCGAGAACGCCGGTTATGAGCAGATAGAGAGCGTCAATTTTGGTGGCCTTGGACAGAACGATTTCCTTAACCGGTTTCCGGCTGGCTTTTGTGGTGGAAAAGAGAATCACAAGGCCGTAGCCCAGCGTAATCAAAAGGGTGCAGGAGCCGATAGCCGACCCCACCGCCATTTCGTACTTGTCCTTAACCGACGCCCAGTAGACGAAAGCGTATTCCGGCAGAGTGGTGACCAAGGCAAGCAAAAGGCTTCCCACGATGTTGGCGCCCCACTTCTCCGCCATTTTCTCGGATCCTTCGCAGAGCAAATAGGCCGCGAAGGTGATAACCAGGAGCAAACCTATAAAGGTGAATACAGTTGCCATATTATTCCTTCTTATCCTCGGCGGTATCCGGCACCGGCGCTCCCTTGGGAGTCTCCTTCAGAGCCTTATCCGCCACGTCTTTGCCTTTTCCCCTGGTCTTCTTGTATCCGCAATCTTTGTTGGTGCAGCGATAGCCGATGAGTTTGTTCCGGTACCGCCACTCGCCCAAAACCTGTCCGCACTCGGGGCACTTCTTGTCCGTGGGCTTGTCCCAGCTGGCGAAGGTGCACTCCGGGTATCTGCTGCAGCCGTAGAACACTTTGCGCTTCTTGCTCATGCGCTCAAGGATGTCTCCTTCGCCGCAGACCGGGCACTTCATGTCCACCTTTTTCTTGATGGGCATGGTGGTCTTGCACTCCGGGTAGCCGCTGCAGCCCAGGAACTCCCCGAACCGGCTCTCTCTGATGAGCATGGGCTTGCCGCAGTTGGGGCAGACCTCGTCGGAGACCTTGGGCTCAATCTTCACCTTCTCCATCTTCTCGCCGGCTTCCTTGAGGTCGGCCTCGAAGGGGTCGTAGAAGTCCCGAAGCAGGTCAATCCAGTTGAGTTTGCCCTCCTCCACCTCGTCCAGGGCGCTTTCCACGCCGGCGGTGAACTTCACGTCCATAATCTTGGGGAAGTGCTCCACCAGTTTATCGTTCACGATAAAGCCCAACTCCGTGGGGCGGAACTTCTTCTCGACCAGCTCGAGATACCGTCTGTCCTGAACGGTGGAAATGATTGAGGCGTATGTGCTGGGCCGCCCAATGCCCTTTTCCTCCAAAGCCCGCACAAGGGTGGCTTCGGTGTATCTGGGCGGCGGCTCGGTGAAGTGCTGCTTGGGCCGCAGTTCCCGCAAATCGGTGATGTCGCCCTCATTGAGTACCGGCAGGTTCACGGTTTCGTCGCCGTTTGAGTTGTCGTCCCTGCCCTCGATGTAAATCTTCATGAAGCCGGGGAACTTCAGCGATGAGCCGTTGGCCCGGAAGATACAGTCTCCCGCCTCGATGTCCACCGCCGCCACGTTAAAGACCGCCGGCGCCATCTGACTGGCCACAAACCGCTTCCAAATGAGGGAGTATAGTTTGTACTCGTCGTTGTTCAGGAACTGCTTTATGCTCTCCGGCGCCCGGAACACGGATGTGGGGCGGATGGCCTCGTGGGCGTCCTGAGCGCCCTTGCGCACGATGTGCTTGGCCTTCTCCGGCACGTACTCGGAGCCGTAGGTTTTCTTTATGTAGTCCCGGGCCTCTTTTTGAGCCTCGGGGGCGATGCGCATGGAGTCGGTTCTCATGTAGGTGATAAGACCCACGGAACCGGAGCTGCCCAGAGAGATACCCTCATAGAGGTGCTGGGCAATGAGCATGGTTTTGCGGGAAGTGAAACCCAGTTTGCGGTTGGCTTCCTGCTGGAGGGTGCTGGTGATGAAAGGCGTGGGAGCGGACCGCTTCTTTTCGCCGGTCTTAACGCTCTTTACGATGTAGGACGCGCCTTCCAGCTCCTTCAAAATCTTATTCGCCTCGTCCTCGCTCTTTACGGAGACTTTTTTGCCCTTGCGGGAAACGAGATGAGCCTCAAAGAGTTCGTCGCTTTCGTGGGGAGTGAGAACCGCGGTTATCGACCAGTATTCTTCCGGCACGAAGGCCTCGATCTCCCGCTCTCTGTCGCAGACGAGCCGCACCGCCACGGACTGAACCCGTCCGGCGCTCAAATTGGATTTAATCTTCTTCCAAAGAAGCGGGCTCAGTTTGTAGCCCACAAGTCTGTCCAAAAGCCGCCGGGCCTGCTGGGCGTTCACCAAATTGATGTTAATCTCGTCGGCGTTCTCAAGACCCGCCTTAACCGCGGACTCGGTGATGGCGTTGAAGCGAATGCGCTTCACCGGCTTGTCGCTCTTATCCAGCCCCAAGGCGTGGTTCAGATGCCAGGCGATGGCCTCTCCCTCTCTGTCCGGGTCCGCCGCCAGATACACGGTGTCGGCTTTCTTCACCGCGTCCTTGAGGCGCTTTATGACGTCCCGGCGCTCCGGAATGGAGATGTAGTGAGGCGCGAAATCGTTGTCCACGTCGATGCCCAAAGTGCTCTTGGGCAGGTCCCGAACGTGGCCCATGCTGGCCTCAACGATGTAGCCGGACCCCAAGAAGTTCTTTAACGTCTTGGTCTTTGCCGGCGACTCTACTATGATAAGTGATTTGGACATATATGTTCCTTACTTTACGAAGATGTATTTTATTTCTCTTACGGAGGCGTCGTCCGCGTTCTCCGCGACTATTTCGTGGTAGCCGGGAGCGAGGTCCCCTTTGTCCGCGGTGAACTCGAAGGGAGCGGCGTTGGTAATGGTGGCCCGCTTGCCGTCCACGTAGAACACAACGGTGTCGCAGCGGAGGGATGACCGCATGGTCGTTCCCGTGGGCACGGCCTTCTTCTCCCGATTGTAGGCGGCGGCGGACCGCTCAAGAACGGGAGCCAGATCTATCTCGTCCCAATCGGGGAGATTAATCCTAACCGCCGTCACGTCCGCGAGAGCGCCCTCAAGTTTGCCCACACGCTGGGGCACGGGCTCCCATTCGTCTCTGCCCCGCTTCACCTGGGCGAAGCAGTCCGGGTGCAGTGATATGTACTTCCCGAAAAGGGGAGAAGTGCCTTCCAGTTTTTTGAGGCCCCGAAGAACCATTACCTGGGTTTTGAACTCCCGCTGTTCCATGACGTGGTCATAGGGCTGAATCATGAATCCGCCCCTTGTCTCCACCGGGCCGCCCTCGACGGTGTTGAAGGGGCATACGGGAGCCGTTGAAATCGTAATGACTCCGCCGTGGTTGGTGTTGATAAGTCCCACGCCGGTGAATGTGGTGGCGTCGTAGCGTCCCGCGGAGCTCATGGCCCGCACCACATCCGCCAGAACCTCTTCCCTGCCGTCGTCGTACACCGCCAAAGCCTTGCCGCCCACTTTGTTGTCGAACTCAAGGGCGGTAATGTTCTTCTCCGGCCTGTTCACCACTATAACAAGGGCGTCCTTATCCTTGGGGGAGTAGTTTTTGGCGATGGGAATGAGGTTGCCGTCGCTCTCCAGGTAGACCTTGCTGCCGCTGTAAGGGGCGAACTCCCTAAAGAGGCTCACGCCGGTGTGGATGTCCGTCTGAATGGCGGTGGTGCCGGGAATGTGGCCTCCGAAGCCCTTGGGAATAACGGAAAACTCCTTGGGGGCGATGCTGAATATCTGCGGGTCCCCGGCCTTGCCGAACTTGCCGTTGGTGTTCCTTACCTTGATTCTTATGCCGTGGACGGCGGTGGCGGCCACGCAGCCGTCGTCGGTATATGTGGCGGCGGGGAAGCCTATTTTGCAGCCGATGGAGGGCGAAAGCACACGTCCCACGGCGGTCCAGGTCTCGCCCTTATCGAGACTCACCTGAACAAGGCCGCCCTTGGAGTTCCGGACACGAATTCGGTATATCTCCGAATCGGCGCCGCAACCGGAGGAACAGAGAACGAACATTATTAAAATTATCCCGCTTAAAATACGCATGGTACTATTATAATATGTTAGGCGGATTTTGGCAACTGTTTGGGATTCGTATTTTTGATTTTATGATGTTATCGGCCCGTAAGATTCCTTATATAATCCTCCGCGAGGCGGACATTACTCATGATTGCCCGGACGGCACAAAAAAAACCGCCCCGTGGGGCGGAATTTTTTTGTGTATAAGATTACTTGCCGAATCTCTTCTTCATTCCCATAAGGGAAGCGAGACCCATAATTCCGTAAGCGAATGTCGCCGGTTCGGGAACCTCGGTCTCGGCTTCGGGACCGTCGATAACGCTGCCCGTGACGAAGAGAGCGCCTTGCTCGGTAAGCATCGTGGGGACTATCCGCATACCTATCATCGCACTAAGGTACGGATCCGTCATCATCTGCTTAACCGAGGCGATGTCGCCGTCGCTGAGAGAGAAAGCGATACCGTCGATAAGGGTGCCGGGAGCAACGCTGTTCGTCCAAGCGACGTTGTAGTCGTCACCGCCAAAGGAAGCGGTGTTGCCGGTGATATCGTAGGTGCCGTTGCTGAAGAATCCGCCCACAACGCTGAAAGTACCGGTGGAGACAACATTGTCACCGTTCATGAGCTTAACAACCATACCGACTTCGTTGTTGGTCAGGTCAACCGCGCCGGCGGTAGCATCCCGAATCGTATCGAACATGGTCTCGTCGAAACCGTTGATACCGATGCTGAGGGTATCGTTGGGGTTGTAGAGCCATTCGGGTGCGAGGGAAGCCTGAGCCCCCCAAATTTCGGCTCCGGGACCCGCAAAAACGAAAGTGCCGTTGAAGTCGTACATCATACTTGAGGAATCACCGTAAGGCACCCAGTTGACAGCGGTGCTGTCGGCCATGGCGGCCGCGGAACAAACCGCGAAAATCGCGATTGCGGAAATAATGAGTTTTTTCATGGTATTTCCTCCTGAGAAATGTGAAAATTAACCATATCAATGGTACAACATTTTCGGAAGAATGTCA
>JAGDDM010000291.1 GCA_017958015.1 Abditibacteriota bacterium
ATATATTCAATGCAATCGCTTGCATTAAGATTTTACCGCTTCATTAAAAGCGGCTCTGAAACTCACAATTCACACTCACACTATTCGGTTTTCAAGCTACCGCGCCGGGGCCACGCCCCAAACGCAAGATATATTATACCCGTATTCGCGGGCAATGTCAAGCGTTTTTTCGAAAATTTGTCGGGATTTCCTTAATCTTTAAGATTTTCCTTATTAATCACGGAGACTCCGGTGTCCACGTCGGTGTTCTCGATGGTTTCTCCCTTGAGGAGTTTGCCGGCGGCTTCCATGGCCATTCGACCCATAACTTCCGGGTTCTGGGCCATTACGCAGCGCAGGGAGCCGTCCTTAACGAGGGCGAGAATGGTGTCGGACTTATCGAAGCCCACGGCCACCACTTTCTTGCCGGAGCTCTTAACGGCGTTGCCGGTGCCCACGGCGCAACCTTCGTTGGTGGCGTAGATTCCGGCGCAGCCCTCGGAGATATAGTTGTCGGCGATGTCCTGGGACTTGGCGGTTTCGCCCTCTCCGAACTGGGTGGGCAAAATCTCGTAGCCGGCTTTCTCCACCACGCTTCTGAAGCCCTTTTCCCGGAGACTTGTGGACACGATGGAAGGATTGACGCTGACGATACCTATTTTGCCCTTTTCGATTCCGGCTTCCTTGAGGCCCTTGAGCATTTCCTCACCGGCTATCCTGCCCGCCTTTTCGTTGTCGGTGGCGAAAATGGCCTCCGCCTTCAGATTGGCGGGAGAATCCACGTAGATAATCTTCACGCCCTGGGACTGGGCGTCCTTCAACGCGGCTGTCACCGCGTCGGGACCGTTGACGGCAATCAATATGGCCGCGGCGCCGTCGGCCACGGCGTTGTTGATGCGCTCAATCTGCTGGGCGTCGTCCTTCTTGTCCGGCGCCATCCACTTGTACTCCACGCCCTCGAGGTCGGCAGCCGCCTCCTTGGCCCCCGCGTCCACGGAAACCCAGTGCCGGTCGCTGCTGTCCATTGTGATGAGAACGACTTTCTTGGTGCCGCCGCCGCAACCGACCAGCGCGATAACGGCCGCGACAAGCGCGAACAAAGCGATAATTCTTTTCATGATTTTCTCCTATTTATGAGGCTTTCTTCTGCCCCGTTCTTATAATGACGTCGAGAAGGACGGATATGACCACGATGACGCCGATGACGATGTTCCGAATCGCCACCGGCGCTCCGGCGAACTGGAGTCCGTTCTGCAAAACGCCCCAGATGCCGGCGCCCACGATTACTCCGGAGAGGAGTCCGGTGCCGCCCAAAGTGGACACGCCGCCGATAACCGCCGCGGCAACGGCGTACATTTCGTACATGTTGCCCGCGTCCATGGTGCCCTGCCCCGCGGTGGCGCAGGTGATAAGACCCACCACGCAGGAGCAGAATGCCGCCACAAGGTAGGCCTTAATCGTGGTGGCCGCCACGTCCACGCCGGAGAGCTTCGCCGCCTCCGGGTTGCTGCCGATGGCATACATATGCCGGCCGGTGCGGGTTTTGCTCAGCACGAAGTTGAACACCAGGAATATAACGAAGGCAATCCAAACGGTGTTGTAAACATTAAAATCGCCTATCCTAAAGGAGCCGTAGTAGAACAGGTTGCGGAACCAATCAGCCGCGGGACCGATGGCGTCGGTATTCAGATTGTGGTTCACAATCTGGGCGATACCCCGGCAGACGGTCATGGTGCCCAGCGTGGCGATGAAAGGCGGTATCTTGCAGGCGGCCACAAGCAGACCGTTCAACAGACCCACCGCGAGGCAGGACACCAAAGTAATCGCCAGGGCGGCGTTCACGTCCATGCCGTGGGACATAAGCGTGGCGGAAATCATGCAGCTCATGCCCACCACGGAGCCTATGGACAAATCGATATTGCCGGTGATGAGCACGTAGGCCTGGCCGATGCCGATGAGGAGAATGGGCGCCAACTGCCGCAGAAGATTGGAAATGTTCCGCTCGGAGCAGAAGTTGTAGTTGATGCACGAGAACACCGCGAAGAGAACGAGAAGTCCCACGGTAACGGTGAACACCTGCCCCATTCCCCGCAGGGCGAGGAAATCGGATATTATGCTTTGTTTTTTCATTGATCGGTCGCTTCCTTACGGGAAAAATCCGTGGCGCGGCGGAGTATTTCTTCCTGTGTCGCGTCCTCGGCCATCATTTCGCCGGTGACTCTGCCGCCGCACATCACGATAATTCTGTCGCTGACGCCCATGACCTCCGGCATTTCGGAGGACACGAACATGACGCCCATGCCCGCCAGCTTCAGCTCGTTCATAAGTCTGTAAATCTCAACCTTGGCCGCCACATCGATACCCCTTGTGGGCTCGTCGAAGATAACCACCCGGCTGTGGCCGGAAAGCCACTTGGCCACAACAACTTTCTGCTGGTTGCCGCCGGAGAGCGTGTCGGCGTCGACTTCCGGTGTGGGGAGTTTTATTTTGAAATCGGAAACCGCATGGGATACCATGTCCGCCTCTTTGCGGCGGTTCACTTTGCCGAAAAGGTTCGAAAGCATGTCCAGATTGGGCAGGGAAATATTTTCACGCACCGGCAACCGCGTGCAGAGTCCGTCCTTTTTCCGGTCCTCCGGAGCCAGGACTATGCCCGCCTTGATGGCATCCCGAGGAGAGTTGATTTTAAGCGTTTTGCCGTCGAGAACCACCTCGCCGGAGTCCTTTTTGTCCGCGCCGAAGAGAGCCCTCGTCATCTCCGTGCGGCCCGCTCCCATGAGACCGGCCACACCCAATATCTCGCCTTCGTAAAGGTCGAAACTCACGTCCTTCACCGCTTTGCCCGCGGAGAGGCGCTTTACTTCCAAAATCTTTTTGCCCCGCTCGCATCGCGCCTTGGGGAACTTCTCGGTGATCTCCCGCCCCACCATGTCGGCGATGATTGAGTCCATGGTGGTGTCTTTGAAGTCGGAGGAGGAGATATATTTGCCGTCCCTCATAATCGTCACGCGGTCCGCGATATGCTCCAGCTCCTCCAGGCGGTGGGAGATATAGACGATGCCCTTGCCCTCGCTTCGGAGTTTGCGGATAATCTCGAACAGGTCCTCAATTTCCTTGGCGGTGAGAGCGGAGGTGGGCTCGTCCATAATGAGAATCTCGGCGTCGGCGGAAAGGGCCTTGGCGATTTCCACCATCTGCTGCTTGGACACGGCCAAATTCCCCACAACGGTGTCCGGGGAAATGTCCATGTTGAGACGGGCGAGAACTTCGCGGGTCTCCTCGTTCATCTTCCGGCGGTCCACAACCATACCCTTCATGGGCTCCCGGCCCAGGAATATGTTCTCCGCCACGGTGAGATGACCGCACATATTCAGCTCTTGGTGAATCATGGCGATACCCAGGGCCGCCGCGCTTTGGGGAGTGAGATCGCCGCAGGGCTTGCCGAATATTATCATCTCGCCGGAATCTCTGCCCTGCACGCCACGCAAAATCTTCATGAGTGTGGACTTGCCGGCGCCGTTCTCCCCCAAAAGAGCCAAAACCTCGCCGGATTTCAGGTTAAAAGACACGTCGTCCAACGCCCGAACGCCCGGAAAGGTCTTTACGATATGACTCATTTGTACGATATATTCACCGTTCATAAATTAATTATAACCCAAAAGCCCCGGCCTTGCAAGACGGCAATATTCGGCAGACGTGAATTTGACGGTTCGTTTTAGAAATTCCGTTGACAAAAAATTATCGCGGTGTTATAATAAAATCGAATATAATCACAAGGAGAACCCTATTAATGTATTGGGACAAACAACACGAATGTATGGACCGCGAGGCGCTGACGAAGCTCCAGAGCGAGCGGCTTTGCGCCACCGTTAAGCGGGCATACGAGAACGTTCCGGCCTACACCAAAAAGTTCGACGAAATCGGACTCAAGCCGGAGGACATCAAGGGAATCGAGGATTTGCACAAGATTCCTTTTACGGTAAAGACGGACTTCCGCGACAACTACCCCTTCGGGTTGTTTGCCACCGATATGGATGACGTAGTCCGCGTCCACGCCAGCTCCGGAACCACCGGCAAAGCCACGGTTGTGGGCTACACCAAAAACGACATCGACTGTTGGGCCACCATGGTCGCCCGCCAGCTGGCCGCCGGCGGCGTGGGCAGCAAGGATATCGTTCAGGTCGCCTACGGCTACGGCCTTTTCACCGGCGGTCTGGGACTTCACTACGGCGCGGAAAAAGTGGGCGCCACCGTCATCCCCATCTCCACCGGCAACACCAAGCGGCAGATAACGATGCTTCAGGACATGGGCGCCACCGCAATCGCCGGCACCCCCAGCTACATTCTCCACATCGGCGAGACCGTGAAGGAAATGGGCATCGATCCCAAGACGCTGCCGGTTAAGGTATCCATCATGGGCGCGGAGCCCTGGACCGAGGAAATGCGCAAGGAGATAGAGGAACTTCTGGACATCGACGCGCTGGACATCTACGGTCTCAGCGAAGTCATGGGTCCCGGCGTCTCCTACGAGTGTCTCGAAAAGCACGGCCTCCACATTAACGAGGACATGCTTATCGCCGAAATCATCGACCCGGACACCGGCGAACAGCTGCCGGACGGCAAACAGGGCGAGCTTGTGTTCACGTCCCTCACCAAAGAGGCGTTGCCCTTGCTTCGCTACCGCACCAAGGACATCACCTATCTGGATCCGGAACCCTGCGCCTGCGGCCGCACCTTCAAGCGGATGCACCGCATTTTGGGCCGCTGCGACGACATGCTCATCATCAGAGGCGTCAACGTGTTCCCCTCCCAGATCGAGACCGTCATTTTCAACATCGAGGGCATCGAGCCCCACTACCAAATCGTGGTGGACAGAGACGAGCGCAGACTGGACGACATGGAAGTCTGGGTGGAAGTATCCCCGGACGTCATCTCCGGCGAAGTCCGCACACTGGAAAAACTCAACAAGAAGATTACCCACGATCTCAGATCCCTTCTGGGCATCGGCTGCAAAGTTAAACTGGTGGAGCCCCTCTCCATCCCGCGCAGCGAAGGCAAATCCAAGCGCATCATAGACAAAAGAGAGGTGTACAAATGAAAGTAAAACAGATTTCCATCTTTATCGAGAACAAACCCGGCAGACTCCTTAAGGTCACCCGCACCCTGGCCGACGCCGGCATCAACATCCGCGCCCTCTCCGTGGCCGACACCGTGGACTACGGACTTATGAGACTCATCGTGGACGACTACGTCATGGCAAGAGACGTCCTGGCGGAAGCCTCCGTCACCGTGGCCCTCACCGACGTCATCGCCGCGGAAATTCCCGACGTGCCCGGCGGCCTCAACGGCGTGGTGGAGATTCTCTCCGAAGCCGGAATCAACATCGAATATATGTACGCTTTCTCCGGCAACACCGGCAAGGGCGCCATCGACGTGTTCAGAGTGGACGACATCGAGGGCGCGGAAAAGCTCCTTGAGTCCAAGGGCGTCAAGACCCTGTCCCAGGGAGACGTGGAAAAGATATAAACGCACGGAAAAACAAAGGCATCGCGAAAGCGGTGCCTTTTCTTTATATCCTCCGTTATGCTATAATAGAGAAAAGAATCGGGAGACGAATGTGATTCACGTTGTGATGGCAAGCGACGACAACTACATACACCACCTGGCGGTGGCGGCCATGTCCTGCGTAGACCGTACATCGGAGGATGTAACTCTCCACGTCCTCTGCAACAACGTGTCGGAGGAGAACAAACGGAAGTTGACCGAGTCTCTCCAAGCGGTGAAGGCAAACCGAAAAATCAACTTCATCGACCTTGACGCGAAGTCTCTGGAAGGGCTTTGCGGTGAGCGCTTTATATCCGTCACCATGTACGCCCGATACTTCATTCCGGAGCTCATTCCCGATGCGGACAGGGCGCTTTATCTGGACACGGATATACTTGTCCGGCACGACATATCCGACCTTTGGAACACGGACATATCCGATTATTACGTGGCCGCCGTGCCGGATCCTTTCTTCGCCAAGTATTACGCGGCCATAGGCATTCCCGAAGGCACGCCCGTATTCAACTCCGGCGTCCTGCTTATGAACCTCAAAAAGTGGCGGGAAACCGGCTTCGGAAAAAAACTCTTGGACTATACTCTCAGGGAAAAATGCATCGACCAGACGGCACTGAACCATATCCTCGCCGGCAATTGGAAACAGCTGGACGCGAAATACAACGTCCTCACGGGTTACTATCGAAGTTACTACCGCTTCCGCCGGAAAAAGCGGGTAACCTTGCCGGAAAACGTAAAAGAACTTGTGCATAATCCCCACATTCTCCACACCAACGGCAAGTCGAAACTGCCGGATTACGGATACAGATATTTCTTCGCGGATGAGTATAAGCATTATCTGGACATGACCCCGTGGCGGGACAAAAAGCCCACGGATAAAAAGTTTAAGGGACTTTTGAGGAAGTATCACGCCAAGGCGGTAATAAAGACAATCGACTTTTTGAGGAAGTAACGAAAATTGATTCACCTTGTAATGGCAAGCGACGACAATTTCATAATGCACCTTGCGGTGGCGGCCACGTCCTGTATCGTAAATACAAGCGAGCCCGTAACCCTTTGGGCGCTTCTTAACAACGTGTCGGAGGAGAACAAACGAAAACTCGAAAAAACAATCGGGTCTTTGAACAAAAACACCGTTCTCCGCGTCATCGACCTTAATCCCGAAAACCTTGAGGGAATGCGCACCACCCACAATATCACCGCCACAATGTACGCGCGATTTTTTATTCCCGACCTGCTTCCGGCGGAACTCGGCAAGGCTTTGTATCTGGACACGGATATAATCGCCCGCCACGATATCTCCGAACTTTGGAACACGGATATATCCGACTATCCCATAGCGGCGGTCGAGGACCCGTACATCAAGAAATACTACGCCAGATTTAACATTCCTGTCGGCACTCCCCTTTTCAATTCCGGGGTAATGCTTATGAACCTCCGCATGTGGCGGAAGACAAACTTGGGTAAGCGGTGCTTCGACTATTGCCGCAAAACCGCGAACGTGGATCAAATCGGACTCAACAAAATTATTTGCGGTAACTGGCGTCCTCTCGATATAAAGTGGAATGTGCTCAACGGATATTTCTCTCTGTCCTATTACAAAATACCGGACACGAAAAAGGTGAAATGTCCCCGAGCGGAGATGAAAGACCCGTACATATTCCACGCCACCGGAAGAGTCAAGCCCTCGGAATACCGGTATGTATATTCTTTCGCCGAGGATTATTACGGATATCTTAAAATGACCGAGTGGCGGGATTACACGCCCTCGGACATCACAACGGCAAACAAAATACGAAAAGCCCTCTTCCGAATCAAAATGAGAATAATCGAGTTCATAAAGAAATGATTCACCTTGTAATGGCCGGTG
>JAGDDM010000292.1 GCA_017958015.1 Abditibacteriota bacterium
GCCGGCGGCGCCGACGCTCTCTGCGTGTCCTGCGTCAACGAAGGCATCGAACTTCGGAACGCGGGCATTACGAAAGATATCATAATTTTGGGCAGTATGCCCTCGGAGGTTTGCGAGGAGATTGCCGCTTACAATCTCACACCCGCGGTGTGTTCACTCGAGTTCGCCGAAGCGCTGTCAAAGGCGGCGGCGAAGGTGAAAGAGGGCGAAAAGCAAAAGATTCATCTGAAGCTGGACACCGGAATGGGGCGTATAGGCGTCCGCTCGGAGGAGGCTCCGGACTTCGCGGAGAAGCTCCGAGCCTTCGGAAATCTGGACCTTGAGGGCATGTTCACCCACTTCCCCTGTTCCGACGAAATCGACAGAAGTTTCACCCTTGAGCAGATCGAGAAGTTCGCCAAGGTACAGAGCGTGCTGAAAGTAAGGCTTCCCCACGCCGCCAACAGCGGCGCCGTTTTGGGCTATCCGGAGGCCTATTTCGCCGGCGTGCGGCCCGGAATTATCGTCTACGGCTACTATCCCTCCGACGAATGTCCCCGGACCATAGATTTGAAACGGGCTCTCACCCTCAAGACCGAAATAGCTTTTTTGAAAACCGTCCCCGCCGGAACCTCCGTCAGTTACGGCAGGACCTACAAGACAAACAGACCGTCGAAGATTGCCACGCTGCCCATCGGTTACGCCGACGGCTATCCCCGGGTTCTCTCCGGCAGAGGTGAGGCGGCTGTGCGGGGCGTTCGGGTGCCCATAGTGGGCAGAATATGCATGGACATGTGCATGGCGGACGTCACCGACGTTCCCGGCGTAAGCGTGGGCGACGAGGTCACCCTCTACGGCGGCGGCTACGACTACCTCTCGGTGGACAAAATCGCCGAGAAGGCGGGAACGATTTCCTACGAACTCCTGTGCGCCATCGGCAACAGAGTTCCGAGAATATACATAAACGAATAAGACTCCTTAGAGGAGGAGGATAAAATGAAAATCACCGTACTGGGCTCCGGAAGTTGGGGCACCGCTCTCTCGATTGCCCTTTCCTACAAGGGCCACGAAATAACATTAAGCGGCAACGACGCGGACGTCACCGCGGACGTTGAGAACAACCGAATGAACTCCCGGTATATTCCGGGGGTGACGTTGCCGGACAGCATTCACGCCACCTGCGACTACGGCAAGGCTCTCGCGGAGCCGGAGGCCGTTGTTTTCGCGCTCCCCAGCCACTGCTTCCGCCTTGTGCTCACGGAGATTAAAGACATAATCCCCGATGTGCTCACGGTGAACGCGGGCAAGGGTCTGGAACGGGGCACCGGCAAGCGGTCCTCCTACGTGGTTCGGGACGTTCTGGGTGAGGAGTTCGCCGCGAATACGGTGACTCTTTCCGGCCCCAACCTGGCCATGGAAGTCGCCAAGGGACTGCCCACCGCCACGGTACTCGCTTCGAAGAATCGGGAGAACACTTTGAAGGCTCAGGCCATGTTCTCCTCCGACCACTTCAGAGCCTACACTTCCGACGACGTGGCGGGCCTTGAGATAGGCGGCTCCTTCAAGAATATTTTGGCCATAGGCTCGGGCCTCTGTATGGGTTTGGGCTACGGCGACAACACAAAGGCGGCGTTGGTTGCCAGAGGTCTGGCGGAAATGACCCGTCTGGGCGCCGTGTTCGGAGCAAAACAGTCCACCTTTATGGGCCTTTCCGGCGTGGGGGACATCATCGCCACATGCTCCAGCCGCCTTTCCCGCAACTTCTCCTTGGGCAGAATGCTGGGAGAGGGCAGGACTCTGGAGGAGAGTCTGAAGGCTCTGGACCAGGTTGCGGAGGGGGTTGAGACCTGCGCGGCGGCGGAGAAACTTTCGGAAGAATACAATGTGGCAATGCCCATTACCCACGAGATTCACGCGGTTTTGTTTGAGGGCAAAGACCCCAACGACGCGGTTAAGACACTCATGTCCAGGGATTTGAAATCCGAGGCTTGACAGACGGGAACTTTTTTATTTTGAATCACGTACTTAGTTACAGAAAGGCTGAGATGACGTGATGACCACAGTAAAAACAATGACAAACGTTTCAAACGAAGACTACAGAGACGAGTTCGACGAGTTGGTAAGACGTCATCATAAGCAGGCGTACAACGTGGCTTACCGCATCGCGGGCAACCACGCCGACGCGGAGGACCTCGTGCAGGAAGCCTTCATGCGGGCGTACCGGTTCTTCGGTCAGTACAAGCGTGAAATGCCTTTCGAAAGTTGGCTGTACAAGATTATGTCCAACGCCTTCATCGACATGCTCCGCAAACGGCCCAAGGTGCAGATTCGCTCTTTGGACAAGCCGGTGGAGACGGACGACGGCGAAGCCTCCTTTGAGGTGCCGGACAAGGGGCCTACTCCCGAAGAACAGACAATAGCCAACGAAACTCAGTCCGAAATAAAAAAGGCTCTCGACGAGTTGCCGGAAATGTTCCGAATGGCGGTTATTTACGCCGATATAGAGGGTCTTTCTTACGAAGAAATAGCCGAAGTTATGAATTGCAACATCGGTACGGTTCGGTCGAGAATCCACAGAGGACGCAAGCTCCTCAAAGACAAACTCACCGGCCGGGAAGGCTTCGACCTAGGGTAGGTGTATTATGAACTGTACAAAAGTAACCGCTCTTTTATCCGCTTATATCGACGGTGAGCTCACCGGCGCGGAAATGCTGGAAATCCGCCGCCATATCTCCTCCTGCTCCGACTGTGAGAGAGAAATGGAGAGTATAAAGTTCATCAAACGGGCTCTCTCGGATCTCCCCGCGGTTCAGCCCCGGGAAGGCTTCGAGGATATGATTTTCGCTCGGCTGGACACCGTGAAGGTTCCCGGATATGTTCGATTCTTTGACAGAATCGGCGGACTGTTCTCCGGTAAAGCCGGCGCCCTCACCGCTTCTCTCGCGGCCACCGTTGTTGTGGCTGCCCTCATCGGTATCGGCAGTCTTGTTCCCACAAGCACCGATTACTACAACGAAAACAGATTTAACCTCCCCGTGGCGGAAATTCCGCAGTATGCTCCTTCGAATTATTACGATGCGCAGAGTAGTGCCGAGTCTCAGTTTACCGCTCCTCTTCAGGTGGTAAGCGACGCCGACGCCATAAGCGGCAATACTTATTATTCTCCCGCGTCATTCGTATATTAGAAAACCGCTATCATACAATTCGAATAAGGAGGTGCATCTATGCGCAAAATTTCTTTGCCTAAAGGTCACATCATCTTAATCTCCCTGCTGAGCATCGCTTTGGGATTTTCCCTGGCCGCCAACATCTACAAGGGCGGCACCATGGCTCCGCAGCCCCTCACAGCCGCTTCTCCCAAACAGGCAACCGTCGGTTGGGAATCCGGATTCGCCGATATAGCCGATCTCATGGCTCCTTCGGTTGTCACAATCACCTCGGAAAAAACGGTTACCACCCGCAGTTCCAACCCCTTTGAAGACTTCTTCGGTTTCGACCCCTTCGGCCGCGGCCGCGGCGGCACCCAGAGCAGAGTGCAGCAGGCCACCGGCTCCGGCGTAATCGTCCGCTCCGACGGCTACATCATCACCAACAACCACGTGGTTGACGGCGCCGACAAAGTCACCGTCAGACTGAACGACGGCAGAGAACTTGAGGGTACCGCGGTTGTGGACCCCAGAACCGACCTGGCTCTCGTTAAGATTGACGCGGACAACCTCACCGCCGCCGGTTTCGCCGATTCCGACAAACTCCGGGTAGGCGAGTGGGCCATCGCCATCGGTACTCCCTTCCAGCTGAAGAACACGGTCACCGTGGGCGTTATCAGCGCTATCAGAACCGATTCTCCCATCGCCACGGAGAATACCTACATGCAGGAGTACATCCAGACCGACGCTTCCATCAACCCCGGCAACTCCGGCGGACCCTTGGTGAACGTTCACGGTCAGATTATCGGCATCAACTTCATGATTTACTCCAAGAGCGGCGGCAACATGGGCATCGGCTTCGCAATCCCCTCCAACACCGTCAAGTACGTCATGAACGAGCTTATCAAGAACGGTAAGGTCACCAGAGGCTATCTGGGTCTCGTTCCCGCGGATCTCGATGAGGATACCAAGTCCACCCTGGGCGTAAGCAGCGGCGTTCTGGTTGAGTCCATCGAAAAGGGCACTCCCGCCTATAAGGCCGGAATCAGAGTGAAGGACGTTATCGTCAAGATAGGCGACGAGGAAATAAAGACCTCCAACGACCTCAGAAACGTTGTTCAGCGCACCGCGCCGGGCACCAAGGTTGACGTGGAAGTTGTCCGCAACGGCGAAAAGCTGAAGTTCAACGTTGAGATGGGCGAAATGGGCTCCGATACCGTATCCGTCGGCGGCGAAAGCGAAAGCACCGATAACGATACCGGTATGGTGGTCTCCGACATCCCCGAATCCATGCGCGAACGCCTCGGCCTTGAGGACGATATGTCCGGAGTTCTCGTTCGGGAAGTTCAGGATGGATCCCCCGCCGGCCGGGCCGGAATCCGCTCCGGATACGTTATCACCGAAATCGGCAGCACACCGGTCAGGAACGTGACGGACTACAAAAAGGCTCTCCGGGGCGCGAAGAAAGGCAGCACCTATCTGGTCACCGTCTTCGCCCAGGGCAGAACCTTCGTCAGAACCATGAAGCTGTAAAAGACAAAAAATCGGCATCCTTTCCCATCGGGAAGGGATGCCTTTTTTTATTTGTTGTCTTGCGCTATGAGGAAGCAGATGCCTATCAGGAAGGGCGCGCAGAACATGTAGGGCAGGGCGTAGCGGGACTCGCCGTTCACCGGGGACGCGAGGCACACCAGCAGAGTGAAGAGGCCGGGCAGGGCGACGAGAAGATACCTGTACGCCCGGCGTTTAATCATGAAGAAGCAGGCCGCGAACATGAGCCATGTGAAGAAAGACACGCAGGTGAAGTTGCGGAGAATGAATGTTTGGTAGGTTGCCTTGGGAAGGAAAGAGACTGTTTTCGCGTACATACTGCAATCGAGATGCTTAAAATCGTTCGGATATTTGTTTCTGTCAATTTCGTAATATTCCATGCGGATTTCCGGACTTGAGGTAAGCAATTTACGCAAATTGCTTTTTCTCTCTTTCCCGGGCGCGAAATAGGCGTATGTGTTGTTTGCCGTCGCGGCGAAAGCCTCAAGCGGATATCTTCGCGTTTGGCTGAGCCAAACCGACAGATAACTTTTCAATTCCTCCGGGGTGGGTTGTTTTTGAGTACCCGCTTTCATGGGTTCTCCTTTAACGTTGTCGGCGCGGAAAGGACAGTAATTTTCGGATAGGTTGTCGTAATCCAGTATCTTATCTATAATTTCTTTCTCATTATTCGGAATTTCGTTTCCCCGGTATTTTACGGTTCTCGCCGTTTGCTGGAAAGGCAGTGACAGCATTTCGGTTATGCTTCCTTCGGAAATATTACAAGCCGGCATTATGACTTTGTGTATCGCGAAATACACGACCAAGACGGTGATAAACGACGCGGCGACCTGTTTTTTCGACACGCCTTTAATAAACAGCATTATGAAAAGCGTGGGAACGAGAGTGTGTATTCCGTTGTTTCGCCACAGAACACACATTGCGGAAGCGACAATAAAACCCGCCGTTTGAATCGGTGACAGCTTGCCTTGCCGAATCAGGAGAAACAGAAATATCGTTAACACGGCAATCCAAAAAGCGTAAACCATGTCTTTGGCAATATATATCGCGTAGAGCGCGACAGCCGGTGTGAACGCGAAAATCAGGAATAAAACGAACCGGGCGCAATGGGGAATCCTCCGCAGCAGATATATTATCCACGCGAACAGAGAAGCCATCAAAACCGTTTGGGATACGGTGAGAATAAACACGGCAATATTGTCGGAGCCTAAGGCTCTGCCGAATTTCATCACGGCGCCGTATGTAAGCGTGGAAAACAGAGGATAGTTGTTGTCAAGCGGGATAATACCGAGAGATTGGAATATCTGAGACCAGAAATCACCGCAGGGAGAGCCGGGGTAACAGACAAGATAAGGAATCCACGCGACAATAAAAGCGCAGAAAGGGATAAAGAACGGCTTCCGGTCGAAGAAGAAAGAAAAGAATTTATTATCGCTCTTCTCCGCCGGTTTCGCGTTTTCGATGTAGCCGAAAAGCAGATAAGCGAGGGTGAAGAATATGAGTCCGGAGCCCACAAAGAGGGCGGTGTATTTCACC
>JAGDDM010000293.1 GCA_017958015.1 Abditibacteriota bacterium
GGCCTCTCTGGACCGGGAGCTTCCCGCCGCCAAACCGCCCGAGCCGGGAGCTTCGGCCAAGGCTTCGTCTTCTTCCTCAATCTCCTTGTCGGAGGTTATGGAGTTCACGTCGCTGAGCGCCGCGATGGCCTCGGGAGAAATTGTGGAGGGAACGATGAGGGTAATCTGTCTGTGGAGCATCTTGCCGATGTTGTAGGCAAAGTAGGTGGTGACCTTTGCTCTCACGGTACCGTTGCCCTTGATGTTTCCGTTGGCGAAGTTGACCTTGGCTTTTCCGCTCAGGTCGGAAACAATCTTGGCGCAGGGACGGCCGTCCTGCCACTCGAAGGAGTCTATCTTGGCGGTGCCCTTCAGGGAAATCGCTCTGGTAAGACCCTCGATTTTGAATGTCATGGAGTCGTCCCAAGTGTCTCCCACATCAACAGCCTGATGGGGCAGAACCGGGAGAATGTCCATAAAGGTATAGCCCTTCTGTTTGGTGAACAGGTTGGGGTTAATAACGTTGCCGTACTTATTCACCAGGCGGTAGAGCTGAGGCCGTATCCGGTCGTTTTCGTAGAGCATGCTCTTAACACCCAGGGAACTTACGTAGGTGTCGTCGCCGATGCGGTAGCGGATGAGAATCTGACCGTCGGGCCGCACGTCCTCAACGCTGAGAATCATTTTGCAGTAGCTGCCGATTCCCAGACCGCCCATGATGGGAAGACCGAAGTTGTCGAATACGTCGACGGATGTGTTGATATTGTATCTGTTTACTCTGCCGAAGGGGAGACTGCTCGCCAGCCGAACCGCGGGAGCGGGGTTGGACCGGGGCACCTTGTTGGCGAGAACGACATTCACCTTGGCGGAGTCATCCACCATACCCTTGGCGTTGTGAACATCCACCCGCATAACGTAGGAACCGTCTTTGAAATACTTCTCGACGGAAGGATTAGCGGAATCGTAATAGGGAGCCTTGGTGTTCCAGCGGAAAATCATAAGTCCGTTGTCGTAAACGCCCTGTCCGGCGGAGAGAGAGGTTACGAAGTTCTGTTCCGAGGCGTTGCCCACGTAGATTGAAACATAGCCGCCATCGGGAACATCCGTCTCACGGAGTTTGATTTTCACGGCTTCCTTAACTTGCTGTCCCGAGGTGGGAGCCACAAGAGAAAGGCCGAATACCGGCGCGGTCAGAGACAGCAGAACCGCCGCGAGACCGATATACTTGAAATGGGAACGAATCATGTTTACACTCCGAATACACAATAAAAGATTTTACAATTAATGGTACTACATATCGGCCGTAAAGTCAAGCGTAAGATCGCTTTTCGGCTCATTTCTTTCGATTAAGGGAAAAAATACGGAAAATTTCCCGAAAGGTGCTTATAATTTGTGCTCGTTTGTGGTACAATATAGTTATGAGATTTATGTTAAGGATTATTTCGCTGCTTTTGATCGCATCTGCGGCGGGTAATGCCGTGTTTGGACAGTCATACGATGACAACGCGACCCTGGCGTTGGAGTCCTTGGCTGTGGGCAACAGCAAAACGGCCTTCGACGCGGCAAAAGCGATTGTCCTTGAAAACTCCGGGGATTTGCTGGCGAGAAATCTTCTCGCCGTATCCATGGCTTTCGGCGGCCGCCTTACGGACGCGGAAGTTCAGGCGGATTACGTGCTCTCCCTGGATCCGGAAAACGCCGAGGCTGCCTGCCTCAAAGGTCTCATTGCACTGGCGCAAAAGAATTACGACGAGGCGGCGGAATATTTCGAATACACCGCGTCCGGCGAGGCCGGCTTATACACCGTCTATCTCACCGGTAAAAAGCCGGAGGGTTCCGACTCGAACATATGCGCCGCGGCCAAGGCTATCGCCGCCACCGGTGACGAAGCCCTTACCGCTTGGAAAGATTTGCAGGGCAAGGTTATAACCAAGGGTTTCGGCGAACAGCCCGGATTTACCGCCACCTTCGACAGAACGAAACCCGTGAAGATAACCGGGGACAAGCTGGATTCCCGCCGGGTGTTCGAACACAGAATACCCCGTTCGGTTAAAGGAATCTTAACCCTCAAGGCGGATGTTCCGGACAATGACGTGTCAATGGTAATGTTTACCGTCGACGGACGCCCGGTTTGCACCACAAACGTACCGCCCTACACCTTCGAGCTGGACACCTCGGATTTCGCCAACGGCTTCCACACCGTGGGAGTTTGCGCCTTGGACAACATGGCCAACACCGTAAACGAGAAAACGTCTCAGGTGTTCTTTGCCAACGAGAATCCCAAGGCTGTGCCCTACGGCGGTAAACCGGAATACCGAGCCGCCCTATTAAAGATTTTAACTCTGCGGGTCTCCGCCGCCACGGTCAACTTCAATGTGGCGAAAAACACATCCGGCGACGAGCGGACAATCGCCCTTGAGCGGGTTCTCGCCGCCGACCCGGAATATCCCGGCGCCAAAGAAATGATTCTCGCCTGCTACGGCGCGGGCGCGAAGTACGATAAGATAGAGAAGCTTCCCACGGACAGACGGGTCGCGATTCTCACCTTCGACGACGGCCCCCGGGAAATAACCGAGACCCTTTTGGGAATACTCAAGGAAAAGAACGTCAAGGCCACTCACTTCATGGTGGGCAAACAGATGGAAATGTTCCCGGAGACGGTGAAGGCTTTTCATGAGGACGGCCAAGACGTTGAGAATCATACATATTCCCACTTCAATATTCTCTATCTGACCGAGTCGGAAATCACTCAGCAGCTCTTCAAGGGAATAGCCGTTTGCCGCTCCATCACCGGCAAGCGGATGCGATTTATGCGCCCGCCGGGCGGCCACGACAACCCCGCCCTGCCCAAGGTGCTTAAAACTTACGGTATTACTCCGGTCTATTGGACGGTACTCGGCTCCAAGTTCGAGGGCACTTCCGTTGACCGGTACGTAAACGAAATGGTATCCCGCACAAACGAAGGCGGGTCCGTGGTTCTTATGCACGGCACCGAGAGTATCACCCTCTCCGCGCTGCCCATGCTCATCGACAAACTCCGTGAAAAGGGGTTCGAGTTCGACACAATCTCGAATCTCGTGTACGGAAACACACAGTAAACAATTTTTAAAACGCCCCTATGGGGTAAAGGAGTTATGCAATGGTATCTTCAAAGAAAATCGTCGCCGCGGCGGCTATCGCTCTCACAATGGCTTTCGCGGCCGGATCGGTAAACGCGGCTCCCGCCCGTTTGAGTATCCCCAACAACATCATGAAGGGCGCGGCGATTACGAGCGGCAGATCGTTCTACTCCACCAACGTTCCCGAAGACAAGCTCGCCGGAATCAAGTTGGGCCGCAAGGCGCAGGACGTTCTCAAGCTCTGGGGCAACCCCACCAGAATCAGCGTAGCCAGAACTTCCACCTCCTATGAAGCCAATGACGCCGTAACGGCCACTCCCGCCGCGGGCAACATGACAGCCGCCATGGCCGCCAGCTTCCCTCAGTTGGCCGGTAAGGGCGGACTTCCGGGTCTCACCGGCGCTCTTCCCAAAGCCGCCGCTCCCGCCGCCGACAGCGTTGCCACCGTCACCGTCACCGGTCAGGAAGAAGTCACCTGGGCCTACGACCTGAGAAACGGCATCACTCTCGAGTTCATCATCACCGACGGTCTCGTAACCCAGATTACCATGGGCGGCGTCACCCCCTGGACATTCTCCAAGACCCGCACCGGTCTCATGCTGGGCGACACCTACAAACTCGTTCTCTACGTATGCGGCTATCCGGAAAACCAGAATTACGCCGGCAAGTTCCTCAGAGCCAGCTACGTCAACAAGAGCAGAGTTCTCTACACTTTCCTTGACAAGAAGTTGGTGGGTATCACCATCGCTATGGTCCCCACCGATCTCCACTAAACCATGGCAAACTACATGTACTCGCCCGACGAGATTCGGGAAAAGTGCGACATGATCGAGATCGTCAGCGAGTACGTGTCTTTGCGTCAAAGGGGCAACCGCTATTTGGGCTGTTGTCCTTTTCACAAAGAGAAGACACCGTCCTTTTACGTCGATCCCGACAGAAAACTGTTTAAGTGCTTCGGCTGCGGTGAGGGCGGAGACGTTTTCAGCTTTGTACAAAAGGCGGAAAACATATCTTTCCCTGAAGCCCTGGAGCACCTGGCCAAGAAATACAATATCCCCATGCGGGCGTCGGAAGGTCTCATAAGAGCCCACTCCAAGCGGGAAAAGCTCATTGAGATGAACACCGCCGCCGCGGATTTCTTTGCGGCCCGTCTCCGCAAGTCGCCTCATATGCTCGAGTATCTCAAAAAGCGGCACCTTACGGAGGACATCGTAAAGAAATACGGATTGGGGTACGCGCCGGACGACTGGTCCGCTCTCACGGACTATCTGAAGAAGCGGGGGATATCTCCCGAAGACGCCGCGGAAGCGGGGCTTTCGGTAAAAAAGGAAACGGAGCGAGGAGTCCGTTATTACGACAGATTCCGCAACCGTTTGATGTTCCCCATCACAAACACATCCGGCTCCGTAATCGCCTTCGGAGGCAGGGTCACCGACGATTCCCAGCCCAAATACCTTAACTCGCCGGAAACCGCCGTTTTCGAGAAAAACAAGACCCTTTACGGCCTCGATACGGCCCGGAAAGCAATAAAGCCCGGCGGATTCCTTATTATCACCGAAGGGTATATGGACGTTATCGCCGCCCACAAAGCGGGATTTCTCAACACCGCCGCCACCTTGGGCACCGCTCTCACGCCGGAGCATGTGACCCTCATAGGCCGCTATACCCACAACGTTGTTCTGTCCTTCGACGCCGACTCGGCGGGAGTCAAGGCCGCTCTGCGGAGCGCCCCGCTCTTCGAGGAAGCGGACTTTCGGGTGAGGATACTTTCTCTTCCCAAGGGCGAGGACCCGGACAGCCTTATCAACAGCGGTCAGGCCGACAAGTTCGCGGAATATATCAAAAACTCCAAACCCTTGGCGGATTTCCGCATTGATTTGGAGCTTGAGGATTACGACAAAAAGGACGACGCCGAAAAGGCGGAAGCTTTGAAAAACGCTCTCAAAATCGTGGCGGAGCTGAAAAGCGTTATCGACCGAGAGCGGCTTATACAGAAGCTGGCAAAGTATCACCCCGGATTCAAATCCGGCACAGCCCACATTGAGGAACAGCTCCGGGCCGAAGCTAACCGAATGATTCCCCGACGGGGAAACAGGAACTCAACAGGCGGAGGCGCCGTAATTCAACAGGCCGACGCCGTACGGAAATCCGAAGAGCTTATTCTGTCGCTTATACTCAAAAACGGCACCCGTGAGGCGCGTTTCGCCTTCGGGGAAATGGCTCCGGACCAATTTGTTCACGAAGATACCAAGCTGCTGGCGAAGGCTCTCGAGGCCCAAACCGGCGAGACTTACGACACCGACAAACTGCGCGCGGAACTGGCGGGAACGCCGGCGGACGCGCTTCTGATTGACCTGCTCATGCGCGGAGGAACCGACGAAGAATGCGATGTGTCGGATCCTATCCGCAGGATTCAAAAGCGCAATGAGCAACAGGAAATAGCGAGACTGTCCGCTCTCATACGGGAAGGCAAAATCACTTCCGGCAGCGAAGAGTGGGACAGATATTGGAAATTGTTGAAGAAGACAAAAAATCAATCAAAGGAGGGCTAAAGTATTGAGCTTTGACGAAAACATTGCCGAAAAAATCCGTTTGCTTATCGAAGAGGGCAAGCGTACCGGCATATTGACATACGAGCAAATCGAGGAGGCCATCGACGGCAGCGACCTTACCGGTGATCAACTCGACAATATTTGGCAGACTTTCAGTGATGAGGGCATTAAAATCGTCGAGAAAGTCAAAGAACAGGAACATCAATCAAATCCCGAGCAGGCGGCTGAGGAAAAAGAAGATTCCGCCGAGGCTGACACAAGCCTTGAGGGCATTCCTCTCGACGACTCCGTGCGTATGTGGCTCCGGGAAATCGGCCGCACTCCCCTCCTTCCGGCCGACAAGGAAAAGGAACTGGCGAAGCGCATCGAGCAAGGCGACAGAGACGCCAAGACCACTCTCATCGAGGCCAATCTCCGCCTCGTTGTCAGCATCGCCAAGAGATATTCCGGCCGCGGCATGACCTTCCCCGACCTGATTCAGGAAGGCAACGTGGGTCTCATCCGCGCCGTTGAGAAGTTCGACTACCGCAAGGGCTACAAATTCAGCACCTACGCCACCTGGTGGATCAGACAGGCCATCACAAGAGCCATCGCCGACCAGGGCCGCACCATCCGCATCCCGGTCCATATGGTGGAGACAATCAACCGTCTCGTCAAGACTTCCGGTCAGCTGGTTCAGGACCTGGGCAGAGAACCCACAATCGAGGAAATCGCCAAGGAAATGGACCTCACCACCGACAGAGTGAACGAGATTCTCCGCGTGGCTCCCGAACCCCTCTCCCTGGAAACCCCTATCGGCGAGGAAGAGGACAGCCATCTGGCGGACTTCATCGAGGACCAGGAAGCCATCTCTCCGGCGGAAGCGGCCTCCAACCTCATCCTTCGGGAAAAGATTGACGAAGCCCTCAACACCCTCACCGAGCGTGAGCGGGAAGTTCTCAAAATGCGTTTCGGCCTTGAGGACGGCTACTCCAGAACTCTGGAGGAAGTGGGCAAGCACTTCGACGTCACCCGGGAAAGAATCAGACAGATTGAGGCCAAGGCTCTCAAAAAGCTCCGCCACCCCAGCAGCAGCAAAAAGCTCCGGGACTATCTGGAATAAACGAAAATCGGGACATCCCCAAAAGGATGTCCCGATATTTTTGTGTGCGGTTATATTACTTGGCGGCTTCGATGATACCGGCGAAGTCGGCGGCTTTGAGAGCGGCTCCGCCCACGAGAGCGCCGTCGATATTGGGCATGGAAAGGAGTTCCTTGGCGTTGCCGGGCTTAACGGATCCGCCATACTGGATTCTCACGGCCTCGGCTACTTTCTCGCCGTAGACTTCTTTCACGGTGTTTCTGATGACGCCGCAGACCTTGTCGGCGGTCTGAGGGTCGCAGGTGTTGCCGGTGCCGATGGCCCACACGGGCTCGTAGGCGATGACCATCTTCATGGCCTGCTCCTCGGTGAATCCGGCGATGTCGGCTCTGATCTGACCGGCTACCACTTCATCGGTCTTGCCCGCCTCATACTCGCTGGGGAGCTCGCCGCAGGCGATGATGGGGAGAAGTCCGGCGGCGAATATGGCCTTCGCCTTCATGTTGACGGACTTATCGCTCTCGCCGAAGTATCCGGGAACCTCAGCCAGTTTGGCCTGCACTTCCTCGGAGAGTCCGCCGAAGCGCCCTCTCGTCTCGGAGTGGCCCACGATTACCCACTGACAACCGGCGTCAGCCAGCATGTTGGGAGCGATCTGCCGGGTCCAAGCGCCCTTGGTCTCCCAGAAAGTGTCCTGGGCGCCTACCATGAGGGCCGTGCTCTTGACGGCGTCGGCGACCTTGGCCACGGAGACGAATGTGGGACATACGGCCACATCCACGGTGGGAGCGTCGTTCGCCACGGCGGCAACGGCCTTGGCCAGTTCCACGCCCTCGGCGATGGTGAGATTCATTTTCCAGTTACCCGCGATAAAGGGTTTTCTGCTCATTGTATATATCCTCCTGTAATAGGTAAAACAAACAATATATTATATCACATATAAAACTATAGGGCAACTGTTGCGATTATATGCAAGATATGCGATAATATAAATATGAAAACGAACATTCCTCAAACAGAATACGATGCCCTTTGCGATTTTTACTATGCCTTGGACGGAAACAATTGGACTGAAAATTTCGGCTGGCTGAAAGATACCGATGTAAACAATTGGTACGGCATAACTGTTGAAAACTATCATGTAGTAAAAATAAACCTCTCAACGAATAATTTGAGTGGAGATATTCCGCACTCGATAGCTGCTTTGAAAAATTTGCGCAGCATTGCACTTTCACGCAATGATATCCACTCAATACCATCAACTATATCTAATCTTACTACACTCGCAAGACTGTACTTATCGAATATCGGCATGAAGACCATTCCGAATGAGATTACACGTATTTCTTCTATGGAAACACTTGTGCTCTCAAACAATGCGCTTTATAATTTTCCCGAGGATATTTCCGCGTTAAAATCTCTTAGTGTTCTTGATCTCAGATATAATCGATTTTCACACATTCCCGACGTTCTATGTAATATTCGTTCTCTCCAAAGTTTACGCATGTCACATAATGAAATCAAAACTGTTTCAGCTAAAATTGAGAAGCTTACTAATCTTAAAACTCTTGATTTGTCTTGCAACAAAATCGAGAAACTCCCAAAGAGTTTTTGTAATCTATTTAATTTAGAGAATTTTGATTTATCTAAAAATTTACTTACCGAATTACCTGAAAACATCTGTTATCTTGAAAATCTAACAAGTTTGAATGTTTCGGATAATAATATAACGTCGCTCCCCAACGGAATTTGCGATTTATTGAATATTGTCAAACTAAATCTTTCCAAAAACTCCTTGAGTCATTTACCCGATGATTTCGGCTATTTTAGTGATA
>JAGDDM010000040.1 GCA_017958015.1 Abditibacteriota bacterium
GAGCCGGGTCAGGTTCTTAAGCTTCCCCATGGATTCCGGCAGTTCCGTCAGCTCGTTGTGGGACACGTTTATCTCCCGCAGATTCTCCGCCGATCCCAAAGCGTCCGGCAGAGAGGTGAGTTTGTTGTTCCTGAAATCCAGCTCCCGAAGGTTTTTAAGATTCGCTACGGATTCCGGCAGGCCGCCGGTGAGGTTGTTCTCGTCCAGCTCGATCTTCACCACGGAGCCGTCAACCACGGTGACTCCCCGCCAAGTGCCGCAGTCCTCCGCATCAAGCCAGTTTTCGTTGGCCGCCCAGTGGCTGCCGTCGGTGGATTCGTAGATGTCCCGGAGGGCGTTGTATTCCTCCTCCGGTATGTTGAAACGATAGGTTTCGGCGGGTTCCTTGCCGCCGCAACCGATAAAAAATACGGCGCAAACCGCCGCCGCGCATATAAGTCCGTACTTCATTATTAAACTCCGATGATGATTTTTTGATATTATACCGGTTTTTCCGATTCGTTACAAACCGGAAATCTCGCCGGTGAAAAGATACTGCTGAGCCAGTCCCGCCCGCTTTCCGTAGCGCTCAACGAAGGCCTCCCGAACTTCCTTATATACTCTGTCCGTGACCGTCTTGGAGTCGCTTCCATCGAGGAAATACCGCTGGGCAATCTGCCGCACGTGGGTGTCCACCGGAACCGCCTGGGGAAAATCCAGACCGAACAAACAGACGCAGTCGGCAATTTTTTTTCCTACTCCCGGCAGTTTCGTCAGCTCCTCCCTCGCCTGTTCGTAGGGAAGATTCTTCAGCGCGTACAACCCCTCGTCGCCGCCGTGGTCGAGGATATATCTTGCCAGCTTAACCAGATTCCTGCCCCTAAAAGCCAGGGGTTTTATGCTCGCCAAGTCCTCCGGGTCCGCCTCGGCTATGGCCTCGGTGGTGGGAAAAGCGTAATAACCGCCGCCGATGGGCTCGCCTATCTTCGCCCGCAGCTCGTCTATACCCGCGGTTATCTTGGGGATTGAGTTGGCGGCGGAGCAAATGAAAGAGAAAAGACACTCCCTCACGTCCTGGCGCAGCACCCGCAGACCGGAATACTTCGTAAGCAGAGGCGCGGTATAAGGGTCTTTGCCCAGGGCGTCGATGTCGGTGAGGATGGAGCCGTCCAGGCGGAGGTAGTCCTTCACAACCTCGAAATCGGCGCCGTCCCAGAACAGCTCGGAACCCTCAAAGGCGAGTCGGACGACGTTTGAGCCGATGATACCGGTCCAAACGCCGTCCTTATTCTTTTTCCATCCGAAGGCCTGTCCGCCGGGCAGGGTGTAGTCCAGGGACAGGGGCTCGTTTATCGATGTTCTCACTCGGCGGGAGCGTCGTCGCCTATGATGTTGAGGCCGGAGATGAGGTTCTCGCTGTCAAAGAGCAGCTGGAGATACACGGAATAGTTTTGAAACTCCGCCTTCAGGTTCACGGCGGGAGCGCCGCCGGCCACCGCGTTCTTGTACTCCGACGCGCCTTTGAAGGGACCGGTTTGGGAAATGAGAGCCTGCTCCCAGAGAAGCTTCATCTGGTCGGGAGTGAAGGTCTTGTTCATCTTGCCGTCGAAGAGGTCCTGGGCCTTGCCGTAGTCGTTCTTGGCGAGGCAGTCAATGAGCTGCTTGGCAATCTCAATCCGCTTGGCGTCGCCCGCGTTGTCCTTTGCCTGCTGCTCCTTGGGGGCCGGCTTGGCCTCTTCCTTGGGAGCGGACTTCGGCGCGGGCTTGGCGGAGAGAATCTCGACCATGCGGGCGTCGTTCTTGGCCTGAGCCAGCGAAACCGGGGTTCTGCCCTTCTTGTCCTTGGTGTCGGCTTTGGCGCCGGCGGCCACGAGGGCTTCCGCCACGTCGTAGGCGCCCAAATTGGCGGCCACATGGAGAGGAGTCACGCCGTCCTTCTTGGCGCCGTTCACGTTGGCGCCCTTGCTGATGAGGAACTTGGCGGTGATGAGTTTGTCGCCGGCGGCGGCGTGGTGGAGAGGTGTGGCGCCCGCGGCGTCCTTGGCGTTCACGGCCTTGGGATCCTTGGCCAGAATGGACCTTATCTTGGCGTCGTCGCCCTTTGCCGCGGCGTCGTGAATGGGGGCGGCGGAGGCGAGACCGGCGCAGAGAAGCAGCGCGGCGATGATGGCGATGAGTTTTCTTGTCATGACAGTCTCCTTGGATTGTTGATATATTTACATTATAACCTATTTTACGGGTTATGTTAAAGCCCTATTTTTTCCGCCGCTTCCTCGGGTGTCAAACCGTCGACCTCAACGGTTTTTTCACGGCTTTTGTCGCCGGATACGAGGCGGACCGCGTTTTTCTTAACTCCCAGTTTGCCGGCGATGAACTTCAAAACCGCGGCGTTGGCGGCTCCGTCCACCGGGGGAGCGGTGATTTTGAGGTAGTACACGTCGCCCTCTTTGCGGACAAACTCGTTTTTCGAGCCTCTGGGGTTTACGTGAAGTTTGATTTTAGCCATTTATATTGGGTTTCGGTCTCTGTCGGTGTCCGCTTTCGCGGACGATTATATAACTCACATTGTGAAGTCGGTTTATAATTCCGTTACGTTAGGCTCACATTAGGTTCGGGTTTAGGTCATTTAAAGTATCATTTTACGAATCGGATGATACTTTAAATGATACTTTAAACTTCGGTAACCTTCCAATAACCCGCCCGCTTGCTTCCGACTCGGGAAACTCTTCCGGTGTTTACGAGTATTTTCATAACCCTTTTAATTGACGGTATCGACATACCCGTTATGAGAGCCAATTCTTTCTGTGTGAGCGACGGATTATTTGTCAGAAGCGTGAGAATCTTATGTTCCAAAGTATCATTCCGAGTATCGCTAAACGTATCGTTTTGATCCTTCAACATACCCCGCAGCGCCTTAAACCGCACCCGAAGTCCGTTGCCGAGGAGTTCGTAAGTGGGCGGTTCCGCTCCGATTTCCCTGCAAGCGTCGTCGATTTTCTTGATACCCCGCCCCCAGTGCTCGATATAGCCGGCGCGGTAGAACACGTTGGCGATTTCCGGGTTGTAGGGTCTGGAGTCGTGGATTCCGGTTAAGGTCTCGAGAGTCCACCCTTCCGGCAGAATACAACTGTTGGAGATAACCATCTCGTCTTCTTTCACCCGAATCTGAATCGGCGTGCCGAACATATAGCAGTTGTGGGCGATGGCGTTGTAGACCGCTTCCCGCACGGCTTCTCTGGCGAAGGGGTATATCTCCAGCCGCCGGTCATGCTCAAAGATAATCTTCGCTTTCAGATATTTTAGGAAAATCAGGTCGATAACTTTGTCCGCGGTGGTAATCAGTGAGCCCTCAAATACATCCTGATATTGAATATCGTCGTCGTCCCCGAACTTGCCGACCTGCACCATGCTTCCCACCTGCACAACGGCCGGGTCATCGTAGAACAAAAGCACCGCGGATCGTTTCAGCTTGCCGTCTTTCATAAGGTGAAGTTTTTTCAGGAGTTCCTCGTTGGAGATATACAGTTCGTCGCTTGTCATTCTCTTTCGCCGGAGTGCTTCCCTGCGGAAAATCTTGAAACTTTCCTCGTCCAAGTCGTCCACGGCAACCTCGTCAACGGTAACTTCTTCCCAGTGGGATCCGGTCTTGCGCATGATAAACTCAGATAAGGCGATACCGGTCAACCGTTGTTTGGTGGCGCCGCTCCGATAATGGAACTCACCTTGATAACTTATGGGGAAAGAACTGGGTCTTACCTTAATTTCAAGATAACCCTTGCCGTCTTTCATTCGCTTGTTCACATCCGCCACAATGCCGAGTCCGGTCTGTATCTTATTCGGGATATCCTCAAGGAGCTTTTTGATGTTTTTCACGCCGACGACCTCACCGGCGTCGTTTACGCCGATGTAAACCGTTCCCCCTTGGGCGTTGGCGAATCCGCATATCCATTTGAGACATTCGTCCCGCCAAGTCTCTTTATATTCTGTGTTCTGACTTTCCGTCATGGACGATAGAACTCCGATTATTTAATTCCGTGATACGTTCCGATTCCCCGCACAACTTTAATCTGCGTGCTCATGGGCATGGTAACTTCGCCCTTTTTCACCGTGAGGTCGGCGAAGAAAGCGTCGCAGCCGTTTTCCGGGGCGTCAAGTTTGTATGTATAACCCTTTTCGGTTTTCGTCATCTCCTCCGACGTCCACTTCGCCTTTTTGAAATCGGCGTTTGAGGAGTGGGTCCGCCAAACTTTGGCGGAGACAATCTCGTCTTCGGAAACCACATTCAGCCGCCAAGCTTTGTTGCCGAGGATGTACTTCCATTCCGCGTGGGGATAGGCGTCATCCCTAACGGCGTTCACGAAACCGGTAAAAGCCTTTGTTACTTTCAGCATGGGGGAGATTTTGTCCGGCCCCAAAAAGCCCAGATCGTGGCCGCCGTTTTCATAGTAGGTTACGTATTTTTCGCCCTTCAGGTCATTCCAATAAAGATTCAGCGAGTCAACGGTCCAGTAGGGGTCGTTTGTTCCGCAGAAAATCATTTTGGGCATGGTAATCCGGTCAAGATACGAATAGGGATCCATGATGTCGATGATTTTTCTGCCCAAGGGGTCGTCAACATATCTCGACACATCGATTTCCTTGTAGTCGGAAATCGCGTCGTTCAAATCACCGAAATAGAGAGCCTGCTGAGTCATCTGGGCGGGTATATCCAAATTGTCGTAGACCACCGGCACAATGGCTTTGCACATCTCCGGAACGGCGGCGGCGGTGAGCCATGTTGTCCAGCCCCGCTTCGACACTCCGGTAACGATGAAACTTTTAATCTTTGTGTTTTCCCGCACAGCCTTCATGGCGGCGACGGCGGATTTCACCATAGGCAGCAAGAGGGGCCACTCCGTGTCGCCGGTGCGAAGCGTTTGGGCTATGGTATAAGCGATGAGTCTGTCCTCGACGCAGTGAAACAGGGGTTGGTTGGGTATGCCGTCCAGCATAACAACCGGTATTTTCGCGGTTTTCGCAATCATCTGACACAGACCCGCTTCTTGGATGTTTTGTTCGCCGGAGAATGTGGCCAGATACAGCACCGCCGTTTCCTCGTTGCCGCAGCCTTCGGGAGTGTAAATCTCGATGTTGTGTTTCCACTCTATATCCTGCCAGGTCTGGGACACAATCTCCATATGGGTCCGATCGTCGGAGACCTTCTCCACCTTCTCCACCCGGGCGGATTTGTCTTCCTTGTTTACGTAGTTCCGCAGCTCCGGCCGGGAAGCGTAGGCGGCAACAAGCAACAGGAACAGCGCCAGCGCCGCGATGAAGGTAAGTATGGCTTTGAAAAGTTTTTTGAACATGGGAAGTTCCTCAGCACACCCCGCTCGGCTCGTTCGAGTCCGGGAAAATCATCCGAATAAAAGGACTTGTCGTATCGAAAAGGAGAGCCGCCCGCAAACAGTCGTCTCTGCCGCTTACAATCTCGTGGTTCCAGCCGAAGTCTGCGGCAATCCGCTCCGATTCGGCTTTGCCTTCCCGGTCCTCCGCCGCGCCCATATCGATATAGACGCACTTTTTGTAGTTGGATTTCCAGCTGTCGCCGAAGCGGAGAATCACTTCCGCGTTGTCGGCTCCGTATTTCTCCGCCAGCTTCGGATAGTCCGGGTGGTTTTCGTAGCCCGCCTTTTCGTAGTTCGTTTTGAACACCTCCGAGGCGTTTTCCAGATACCCGGCGCTGTGGCAGTAGACATCCGTGGCGCAATCCGCCCAAAGAGCGTGGACGCAGTCCGGAACGGCCATCACCGCCACCGGAACTTTCGGGGTGGTTATATCCGCCGTGCCGCCGCCGCAATGGCCGAAAAGGAGGACTATGCCGTCAAAGGATTGACTTTCGTTTACGAGGTTTTGCAGAACCCCGTTCATCTTTTTCGGGTCGGCGTGGAGCCCCATGGGAACAAAGGTCACGTCGCAGCTTACGCGGCTGTTCCGGAGACTTTCCGTGTAGGGCCTGAAAACCTTGCAGGAAATGACTTTGAGTTTCATTGTATAGTATTATAGCATAAACAAATTGTTCATTCAACGAAGGTCGGAACGCGCGTACTGCGGTGTTCGCCGAAGCAAACACCGCCGGTAGACGACCGATTACGCCGCGAAGAGCAGGTCGCACCGCTCCGTGACGAAGGGTTCGGAGCCCCGTCTGAAGATGATTTCCTGATCGAGGGGCATATAGAGAACTTTGGGGAGCGTTACGTCCATTCTCAGGGCGATGCCGCGGCAGGTATCCGTGTCGGTTCCGCCCATGTACACGTAGGTGTCGCAGTTGTTCATGACGGTGGCTGCATCGCAGTCGCCGTACATACCCCGGAGCTGGGTCTCGGACTGGATGATGAGCATGGCGGAGATTCCCATGGCCCGGAAGACGCTTATCTTCCCGGCGAAGTCCGGGATCTTGTTGCCCACGGCGAAGTCGTCGAAGATGAGCCGCACGGGAGTGGGGATTCTGCCCTCCGGTCTCGATTCGCCGTACTCCACGAGAACCTTCAGCATCTGGCCGTAGAACAGGTCAGCCAAAGCGTGCTGAACCTTGCTGGCGGCGGAGACGTAGACGAAGAGGACTGTCTTTTTGTCGGTGACGCTCCGGAAATCGAAGTTGCCGCCCCGGGCGATCATCTTTTTGGCTTCCTCCGTGAAGAATCTGCCCATGGCCGCGGAAAGGACGGAATAGACGCTGCCGTAGGTCTTATCGGGCATATCTTTGAAGGCGGACCACTTGGCCGTCGCGTAACAGCCCTCGGGGTGCTTCACGGCGATGTCGTTGAAAATCTCGTTGTTGGCGTCTTTTTGCGAGCCCAACACTTCGTGGAGCTTCAGCACATCCGCGAAGGTGGGATTTTCCTCTCTCATCATAACCGCGGCTATCTCGGCGCAGAGCATGTCCTTGCCGGAGGTTTCCCAGAAGGGATCCCGGGAACAGAAGTCACCGAGAGCGATGGCGCAGGCCAATTCGGCGATGTCGCTGTAGGAGCTCACGTGGAGCATGGGGTCGTAGGCGGCTTCCGACGTTTCGGGGCTTGTGAAGTCCAGAACCTTCACGTCGTAGCCGGAGTCCCGGAAGACGGGGGTGTACTTGTCGATAAGCCGCCGCTTGGTGACGGTAACAACCAGAGATGAATCGAATGTGGCCAGAAGGCAGGGTTCCACAACGGACATTGTCTTGCCGCAGCCGGTGCCGCCGCAAATGATGATGTTGTTGTTGAGGCCGGTGACTTCGCTGTCGGCGGTATAAAGGGCCCCTTTTCCGAGGATGAAAGCGTCTTTCATGTATTTTCTTTCCTTTCTTATTGTCTTCTTTGGGCAAA
>JAGDDM010000041.1 GCA_017958015.1 Abditibacteriota bacterium
CCCGAGGCCGTGGCGGATCCGGAAGCCTTCAGAGCGGTTATGGACGAAAACAGCGAAGGCGCCGAGATTGCCGAGTCGGAAGATGAGGAGTTCACTCCCAAGCCTCTGCCCGGTGAAGGCAAGAAGGCTCCCAAGGACTACGACTACGACGTTCTCGTGGCGCGGATCGAGGCCAACGCCCAGAACAGAATGGGTTACAACGAAAAAACCTGCAAGTGCCGCCTCTTCGACGGCCGCACCGGTCGGCAGTTCGATCAGGACGTCACCGTGGGTGTTGTGTACATGCTTAAACTGCACCACCTGGTTGAGGATAAGATTCACGCCCGGTCCACCGGCCCGTACTCCCTGGTTACCCAGCAGCCTTTGGGCGGTAAAGCCCAGTTCGGCGGCCAGAGATTCGGTGAAATGGAAGTTTGGGCTCTGGAAGCCTACGGCGCCGCCTACACTCTCCAGGAAATACTTACAATCAAGTCCGACGATGTCAACGGCCGTGTGAAAACATACGAGTCCATCGTCAAGGGCGAGAATATTCTCGAGCCCGGCGTTCCGGAATCCTTCAAGATTCTCATCAACGAACTTCGGAGCCTCTGTCTCAACGTCTCCGTCGAGGATATCGAGGGCAACAAGATAGACCTCAAGGACAGCGACGACGTGTACAGCGGCGGACGGTTCAGAAAGCCGGACAACGTTAAGGAAGACCGCGTGAAGGAGGTTATCAATGACTGACGCCAATACATTCGATAAAATCAGAATCGGCATCGCATCGCCGGATGACATCCGTAAGTGGTCCAAGGGCGAGGTCAAGAAGCCCGAAACCATCAACTACAGAACATTCAAGCCCGAGCGGGACGGTCTCTTCTGCGAGAGAATTTTCGGTCCCGTTAAGGACTGGGAATGCCACTGCGGCCGCTACAAAAAAGTCAAGTTCAAAGGCATCGTCTGCGACCGCTGCGGCGTCGAGGTAACCCGCTCCAAGGTTCGCCGCGAGAGAATGGGCCACATCGAGTTGGCCGCTCCCGTGTCCCACATTTGGTACCAGAAGGGCGTTCCTTCCCCCATGAGCGTTCTCCTTGACATGACTCCCCGGTCGGTGGAGAAGGTCCTTTACTTCGCCAGCTACATCGTGGTGAACATCGACAAGGCCTCCATCGAGTCCAAGATGGACGACATCCGGGCCGCCGTGGCCGCCGGTTTGGAGGACAGAGACGCCAAGCTGGCCGACGAGCTCAAGCGTGTTAAGGCCGACTATGACGCCACCGAAGCCGCCAACACGGATTGGGACGAGAAGCGCAGAGCCGACCACGCCAAGAAGCTGGCGGACAGAATCAAAGACGAGGAAAAGGAAGCGGAAGAGGACAAGGAAGCCCTCAGAAACACCATTCCTCTCCTTGAGGGTCTGAAGAAGTTCGACCTCATCACCGAGGAACAGTACAGAGCTTTCAACAAACTCCGCTTCGTGGTTCTTTCCAAGACCGACTTCGATCTTAAGAGCGCCGTGAAAGTGGGCGTTGGCGGCGAGGCCATCAAAGAGCTCCTGTCCGAGATAGACGTGGATAAGTTGGTGGAGCAGCTCAGAAACGAAGTCGCTACCCTCAGCGGTCCCAAGAGAACAAAAGCCATCAAGCGGCTTGAGGTTGCCGAGTCTTTCCTGGCGTCCAAATCCAGACCCGAGTGGATGATTCTGGACGTGCTGCCCGTAATCTCCCCTGAACTGCGCCCCATGGTGCAGCTGGACGGCGGCAGATTCGCGGCTTCCGACCTGAACGACCTCTACCGCAGAATCATAAACAGAAACAACCGTCTCAAGAAAGAGATGGAGGTTCCCGCTCCTTCCTCGATTATCAACCACGAAAAGCGGTTGCTGCAGGAAGCCGTTGACGCTCTTATCGACAACGGCAGACGCTCCAGACCCGTGGTGGGTTCCAACAACAGACAGCTGAAGTCCCTCTCCGACATGCTCAAGGGCAAGGAAGGCCGCTTCAGAAAGAACCTGCTGGGTAAGCGCGTCGACTATTCCGGCCGTTCCGTTATCGTTGTGGGCCCGTCCCTGAAACTTCATCAGTGCGGTCTGCCCAGATATATGGCTCTGGAACTCTTTAAGCCCTTCGTAATCAAGACCTTGGTGGAAAAGGGCAACTCCAGCAACATCAAGTCCGCCAAGCACATGATCGACAGAATGAACCCGGTTGTGTGGGACGCCCTTGAGGAAGTGGTGAGAGAGCATCCCGTTATGCTCAACAGAGCCCCGACCCTTCACAAACTGGGTATTCAGGCCTTCGAGCCCATCCTTGTGGACGGCAAAGCCATTCAGCTTCACCCGCTGGTATGTTCCGCTTTCAACGCGGACTTCGACGGCGACCAGATGGCGGTACACGTACCGCTGTCCGCCTCCGCCCAGGCCGAAGCCAGATGTCTCATGCTCTCCACCCACAACCTGTTCTCCCCCGCGGACGGCAGACCTATCGTCTCCCCGTCCCAGGACATGGTTCTCGGTTCCTTCTTCATGACCATGAAGGGCAAATTGGAAGACGGAAAGCAGAAGCAGGTCTTCGCCGACGAGAAGGACGCCATTTTGGCCTACGAAAGCGGCAAAGTGAAGCTCCACGAGCCCATCGATGTCCGCCTCCCCATCTACGGCGAGAACAGAACGGAAATCAGAGAAATCACCGCCGGCAGAATCCTCTTCAACCGGATTCTCCCGGAGAATATGCGCTATGTGGATAAGCCCATGGACAAGAAGAGCCTGGGTAAGCTTATCACCGAGTGCTACGCCAAGAACGGCCACGAGAGAACCGTCATTCTCCTCGATGACCTCAAGGACAACGGCTACAAGAACGCCACCACCGCGGGTATGTCCATTTCCATGACGGACATGGATATCCCCTCCGACCGCGACAACATCGTAGCCAAGACCCAGACGGAAGTCGAGAAGAGAAGAAGACACTACAGCAAGGGTCTCATCACCGACGCCGAAAGAAAAGAGCAGGTTCTGAATCTGTGGACTCAGGCCACCAACGATGTCGCCGAATCCCTGCTGAAGGACCTTGACGACTTCAACTCCATTTCCATTATCACCACCTCCGGCGCGAGAGGAAGTAAGAGACAGATCACTCAGCTTTCCGGTATGAGAGGTCTTATGTCCGACCCGTTCGGCAACCTCATCGAGGACCTGCCCATTAAGTCCAACTTCCACGAAGGACTCAGCGTGTTGGAATACTTCGTATCCACCCACGGCGCCAGAAAGGGTTTGGCGGACACGGCTCTCCGTACCGCCGACGCCGGTTACCTCACCAGACGTTTGGTTGACGTATCCCAGGAAGTCATTGTCCGGGGCGACGACTGCGGCACCACCAACGGTGTCTACGTTTCCGCCATCGAGGACATCACTCACAACGCCGACGGCAGCGTGACCAGAGACGTTATCGAGAAGCTCTCCGACAGGCTTCGGGGCAGAACCGCTCTCGAGGACATCTTCCTGCCGGGCGAGGACGAACCCTTCGTCAAAGAGGGCGAGATTATCACCGACGAACAGGCCGTTGCCATAGAGAAAGCCGGCGTTCTCAGAGTGGGAATCCGCTCGCCGCTCATGTGCGAGCTTCGCCAGGGCGTCTGCGCCAAGTGCTACGGCAGAGATATGGGCAGAGGCGTCAAGGTTGAAGTGGGTACCGCTGTGGGTATCATCGCCGCCCAGTCCATCGGTGAACCGGGTACTCAGCTTACGATGAGAACCTTCCACACCGGCGGCGTCGCGGGCAAGTACCTCACCGGAGTCGCCGACGTTAAGAAGAAAAAACAGGAGTCTCTCAGAGAGCTCCATAACGATATCAATTCCGGCCTCGTCTCCATCGAGGAGGGCGGAAACGCCGAGCGGGAAAAATCCCGGGCCATCAAGAGCGTTCTTAAGGTTCTTGAGGACCAGGTCGGCGGTCTTTTGAGAGTAGTTGAGCTCTTCGAGGCCAGAAGCCCCAAGGGTCAGGCTATCGTCGCGGAAGTGGCGGGCACGGTTATGGGCATCGAGACCGGCGGTCTCCGCAAGGTTCTCATCCACACCGAGCTTCCCACCGACACCGACGTCAACCTCACCGACGCCTACTTCGTTGAGGATATCATCGATCCGAGAAACGGTGAGGTTCTGGTTAAGGCCGGCAGCACCTTCACCATGAAGGTTATGAAAAAGCTCCGGGATGCCGGAATCGAGACGGCCACCATCCGCAAGACCTACCTGGTACCTTACAGAGGCAACCTGGAAGTGGAAGTGGGACAGCAGTTCCAGCCCGGCGACAGACTCACCGAAGGCCCGCTGGACCCGCACATGGTGCTGAAACTCCACGGCGTCAAGGGCGTCATGGAATACCTCGTTCGGGAAATCCAGAGCGTTTACAAGTCTCAGGGTGTAGACATCAACGACAAGCACGTTGAGACCATCATCAGACAGATGCTGAAGAAGAGACGCGTGGTGGAAAGCGGCGACAGCCCCTTCCTGCCCGGTCAGATCGTCGACAAGTTCGACTTCGACGACGTCAACGCCAAGATCAGAGACGAGGGCGGCACGGAAGCCACAGCCGATTGGGTGCTCCTGGGTATCACCGAAGCCTCCCTGGCCACCGACAGCTTCCTGTCCGCGGCTTCCTTCCAGAAGACCACCAGAGTTCTCACCGACGCCGCCGTTAAGGGCAAGCGGGACGACCTCGTGGGTCTCAAGGAGAACGTCATCATCGGCCGCCTCATCCCCGCGGGTACCGGTCTGATGCGCTACCGCTCCGAGGAAGTTTTGGACGAGAACGGCGAGGAAATCCTCATGCCCGAAAAGGTTGAGCCCGTTCCCGAACCCGAAACCGACACCGAAGAGAGCGCGGAAGATCTCACCGCCGTATCCCTTGAGGATTTGGGTGAGGGATTCGCCGTGGGCGACATGGAAGAAAGCGGCGATATCACCGAGGACGCGGGTCTCGACGACGACATCTACGGCGAAGGCGGCGACAGCGACGTCGACTTCAACGCGGATGATTTGGAAACCTTCGACATCGG
>JAGDDM010000042.1 GCA_017958015.1 Abditibacteriota bacterium
GTCGGGCACGTTCCGGAACGTGAAGATACCGGATGCGCTCCAAGTCTGGGTATCGCCGTTAAAGTTGACGCTGGCGTCGCTGAGCCTTATGCCGTAGGGATCCATGGGGCTGATTTCCACGGTGGAGACGCTGTTGAATATAGTGACCGGTACGGTGACGTCCGCGCCGGCGACGGTTATCTCGATATTCCGGTCGTAGTAGCCGTCTTTGTGAACCGTCACGTTGTGGACGCCGTCGGGCACATTGGAGAAAACGTAATTGCCGGAGGCTGAGTAGGTCTGGGTCTGACCGTTAAGGGTCACGTCCGCGTTTATGACCAAGTTGCCGTTCTCGTAAGACACCGGCACGGTAACCGTGGCGTCGGAATTGTAAATCGTAACCGGAACCTCAACATCGGAACCGTTTACCGTCACCTCGATGTTTCTCGTGTAGTAGTGGGTTTTCGCTATGTTCAGGGTGTACACGCCGTCGGGCACGTTGTAGAAAACGTAATTGCCGGAGGCGGAGTAGGTCTGGGTCTCGCCGTTAAGGGTCACTTCGGCGTTTATAACATTGGTGTTGTCCTCGAAAGAAACCGGGACAGTGACTTTGGAGCCGGTGTCGCAGAGAGTCACCGGAACGTTCTTGTTGTTGCCGGCAGTGACAACCTCAACTTCCCGGGTGTAGTAGCCGTCCTTTTTGACGGTGACGGTGTGGACGCCGTCGGGCACGTCGGAAAATCCGATGACGCCGCTTGTACCCACCACCTCGGAGTGCTCCTCGTCGCCGTCGATAAAGGCGTAGGCGCCGCTGCCGATACCGCTGCCGCTCTCATAGGTAAGACTCATTGTGAGCGCGGAGGAACCGGAGTCGTAGAGATAAACATCCGTCTCAAGGTCCTTTCCCGCCACCGTAATCTTGGGGCTTTGGGTGTAATAATGATCTTTCTCCACGGTGAGGGTGTGGGTGCCGTCGGGAACGTTTGTGAAGGTAAAAATACCGTTGCCGCTCCAATTCTGAGTCTCCCCGTTAAGGGTCACGTTGGCGGTCTGAACTCTTGTTCCGTTCTTGTCGAAGACACCGACTTTGACGGTGGAGCCGGAATTACAGAGGACGATGTCAACGTTCTTGTTCTCGCCGGAGACGGTAACTTCGGATCTGCGGGTGTAGTAGCCCGCCTTTTCAACCACCAGCTCGTGGGTGCCGTCGGGCACGTTGTAAAAAGTGTAAACGCCGGAGGGAGCGGAGGTTATCGTCTCGTTGTTGAAGGTGACGTCGGCGGCGTTCACCTTGCTGCCGCCCTCGTAGAAGAGGTTCACGGAAACATTGGCGCCGGAGGGATAGAGAGTAACCGGCACCGTCATGGCCGCTCCGGCCACGGTGATGTCGAATATCCGGGCGTAGTAGCCGTCCTTTTCTATTGTCACTGTGTGGACGCCGTCGGGCACGTTGTAGAAAGTATAATTGCCGGAGGCGCTGGAGGGCTGGGTCTCGCCGTTAAGGGTTACGGCGGCGTCGCCAATCCGGCTTCCGGTGGGATAGTAGGGACTGACGGTAACCTGAGCCCGGCTGGGTTGCAGAACAACGGTGGCTTCCTTGTTCTTGCCGTTCATCTCGATATCCACGGACTGGGGATAGTAGCCCACGGAGGACACGTTTACGGTTTGCAGGCCGTCGGGAACGTCGGAAAAGACGAAGTTGCCGGAAGCGTTGAAAGTCTGGGTCTCCCCGTTGCAGATAACGGTGGAATTGCTTATAACCCCGTTACCGGGGTTTCTGACGTAAATCGTAATCTTTCCCCGGTTCTTCCAAAGCTTCACTTCCTCCGCGTTCTCCCCGTAGAGGGTCATGGGCACGATTCGGCTGTAATAGCCGGGACAGGAAACGTACACGTTCACGTTCCCGTCGGGCAGGCCGGTGAAGCTGACTTTGCCGTCGCCGCCGGTGGTCTTACTCTGATTGTCCGCGGTGACGGTTGCGGTGTAGGGGATGATTTGATCCGCGTCGTTGCGAACCGTCAACGTCAGGTTCGACGCCAAAGCGGGAACCGCCATCGCCGTGAGAGCGATTAGGAGGTAGAGATACTTTTTCATAACTTGTACGCCTTTCATAAAATTATTTATTTCGGGGCTCAGGGGTCTGGGGCCAGGGGTCAGGGAAGGTGTTTTGCTGTCGCAAAACGGATTATATAACCCACATCGCAATGCTTGTTTTATAATCCGTCGGCTTTGCCGACACCGCCACTATTCCCTATTTCCTTTTCCCTATTCTCTCCGCTTATTTCATACAAATTTTTTCAAAGTCAACATAAACTTTGCTTAACACCGTGGTAAAGGTCACCAGCACTCCGTAGGCGGCGGGGCCCAAGTCCCGGTCGGACACCGGCGGCAGGTCGCAGTCCGCGATTACCGTGCCGCTTTCCTCGTAAAACTTCAAAAATCCGTATTGGCCGTTGCATTTGTTGCAAAGGGCGTAGAGCTCCGGCAAGCTTTCGCTTTTCGCCACGTTCATGAGCCAGCACCGGGCGGTAACTCTGTTGGAGCCGCCGCCGCAGAGGTAGCAAACGGTTATTTCCGTGTTGTCCGCAAGGCGGCAGGGCACGGCCACCACGGACTCCCGCCCGTGTTCTTTTGTGGCGCAGGCGATTTTGGCCGCGTCCAGTGTTCTTGTGATGAGGTTAGCCGATCTGCAGGGCATCAGTCTTCTCCGATTACGATGTTCGTCTCCTCCGGCTTATCCGAAAGGTAGGGATAGTCCGGCGAGTAGTGCAGTCCCCGGCTCTCCTTGCGCCGCAGAGCCGACATGATGATAATCTTCGCCGTCTGAGCCATGTTCCGAAGCTCCAGGAGCGAGGGGGTCAATATGCCGGTGTCGTAGAGTTTGTCGGCGGTTTCTTTCACGCCCTCCACAACCTGCAGCGCCTTGTTGAGCCGCTTGTCCGTGCGGACTATGCCAACGTATTCCCACATGGCGGTCCGCACCGTGGATTCCAAATCTTCTATTATGTTGAGGGGCACTCTGTCCGCGTGGCCGGTCATGTCGAACTCCGCCGTGTCGCCCAGAGCCAGAGAACCTATCTTCGCCGCCGCGTCGTCCGCGGAGCGTTTGGCGAAAACAATGGCCTCCAAAAGGGAGTTGCTGGCCAGTCTGTTGGCGCCGTGGACGCCGGTGCAGGAAACCTCGCCGCAGGCGTAGAGGTTCTCCACCGTGGTGCGCCCCATTGTGTCAACCCACACTCCGCCGCAGGTGTAGTGGGCCGCGGGAACGATGGGAATTTGATCCTTGGCGATGTCGATGCCCACCTCCAGGCACCGCTCCCGAATGTAGGGAAAGTGCTCCTTAATCTTTTCCTCGCTGAGGCCGGTGACGTCCAGGTAGACGCAGGGCTCGCCGCTCTTTTTCATCTCGTTGTCGATGGCGCGAGCCACGATGTCCCGGGGAGCCAGATCCGCCATGGCGTGGTAGTTTTTCATAAACGCCTCGCCGGTTCTGAGGCGCAAAATGCCCCCCTCTCCCCGAACCGCTTCGGAGATAAGGAAGTTCCGGGCGGCGTCGCTGTAAAGGGTTGTGGGGTGGAACTGGATGAACTCCATGTTGGAGATAACCGCCCCGGCACGATAGGCCATGGCAACGCCGTCGCCGGTGGCGATATCCGGATTGGTGGTGTGGAGGTAAATCTTGCTGGAGCCGCCGGTGGCCAGCATTGTTATCTTGGCGCGGATAACAATCACCTCGCCGGTGTCGGAATTGAGTACCGACGCGCCCCGGCAGACCTTTTTGCCGCCTGTGTTCTCCGTGAGCAAATCGATGGCGTAGTGCTGCTCGAAAATATTTATCTTCGGATTGGCCTTCACGGTGGCAACGAGAACACGCTCTATCTCCCGACCGGTGAGGTCCGCGGCGTGGACTATGCGCCGTGTGGAGTGGCCGCCCTCTCTGCCCAAGTCGAAACCCATGGTTGTGGGATCGTCGCCCCGGGTGAAGCGCACACCCAAATCCGCCAGCTCAAGCACTCTCGCGGGACCTTCGTGGACGAGAATATCCACCGCCTCCTTCCGGCAGAGACCGGCGCCGGCCACGTGGGTGTCCCGAATATGGGATTCGTAGGAGTCCACGGAACTGAGCACCGCCGCTATGCCGCCCTGGGCGTTGTTGGTGCTGGAATCCGTGTCCGACTTTTTCGTCACAACCGCCACGTTCCCGAACTTCGACGCCCGCAAAGCGAAACTGAGGCCCGCGATACCGGTTCCCAAAACAAGAGTGTCAACATCCATTATTATCATAAAATATCACCGTTTCGTTATAACAAAGTGCGATTAATGATTTACACCACAAATTCATTATACCGGTATTCGGTGCGGATAACAACCGCAAACAGCCGTATTTTACTTTTTTTTCGATAAATGGTGTATAATTATAGTTGTCGGTTCATAGTTCATAGTTCATAGTTAAGCGGTGTTCACTTCCTTAACGGATTATAAAACCCACATGGCGGTGTCGGTTTTATGAATCGTCGCCGTAGGCGACACCGCCCCTGACCCCTGGCCCCAGACCCCTGAGCCCTAATATAATGAATACAAAAGTTTATTTCACAATCCTCGATGACACCGTCTCCACCGACGCCATGTACCTCGCCTCCGCTCCGGAAC